>CAZGVR010000208.1:856-7235 GCA_964528945.1 uncultured Myxococcales bacterium | reverse complement strand
ATGCTGCGCGGGACCGGCGGGCCCGGGACCGTGCTGATGAGCATCGGCATGGGACACGCATATGTCTGGGACCAGGAGATCGGGTGCGTGGAGGACGGTGGAGGGCACTCGTGCGAGGGCGGATCCGCGTGGGGGCCGGCATTCTCGGTCGGCCTGGACTGGAGGTTCTAGAGATGTGGGAAGGATCATGTCCAGGGTGTCCATCCCGTTCGCCGCTGTCCTCCTGGCGGCACCTGCCACGGCGCTCGCGTGGGAGCCAGGGGACCTGTCGTGCGACACCGCCCCGGTCATCGGCCGCGTTGTCAAGGTCGAGGACGGGCACGTCGTGATCAACGTCGGCAGCCTGCACGGCGTGGAGGCGGGCATGCAAGTGGGCGTCATGCCCTGCGCGGCGCTGCCGTACCACGAGAAGCTCGGCCACGGCGTGGTCTGCGAGGACGATCCCGACGTGACCGCCATCGTCGTGATCGACGAGGTCCGGGAATCCTGGTCCTCGGGCGACCTCGACCGCGGCGCATCCGCCATGAAGGGAAACATCGTCTTCCTGTCCGACGGTCCGATGCCCCACCACAAGGGCTACCACGGCTTCCCCGAGCAGTACCTGAACATCTGGGACCTCTCCATGAGGCTTCGCTTCCTTCCCGGAGTCGAGGACGGCGGCCTGGGGATCCAGGGGGATCTCGTGCTCTCCTACCAGATGCCCGTGCCCGTCCAGCTCCACGCGATCGTGGCCCCGGCGCTGATCGGGGCGCAGGGCGGGTCCTCTGGAATGGGCGTGCTGGGCTTCGTGGCGTCCTGGTCGACCCGCTTCCTGGAGATCGGCCTGGGCGTGGGATGGCGGGGCAGCAGCCTCGACGGGCAGGACGGGCTGGCCTTCATCCAGACCGTCCGGCTCGGGGCCGAGACCGGGCTCATGATCAGGGTCTGGAGCACGCTGCTCGTGGATGGCGCAGGCGCCGGCCGAGGCCTGCGCTTCGAGAACCTCTTCGGGGAGATCTCGATTCCAGTGCACGCCAAGGTCTCGCTGATGCTGGAGGTCGGCGGAGGTGGGGCGCAGTCCGGCTCGGAATGGTTCAGGATCACGACCGGCGCCAAGGTCATGGTCCGCGGCACCGGCGGTCCTGGAACCATCACCGTCCCCCTCGCGATCGGTGCCGGCCTCGTCGACGCCGGCACCTGGGATGGTGGCGGGGGCGAGCTCCAGCTCTTCGGGCCGATCATCACGACCGGGATCGACCTGAGGTTCTGACCGGGATCCGGGCTCTCGGTCTGACGCGGCTCAGCGGCCCTGCAGACGCCTGACGATGGCCAGGGCGCGCACCCTTTCCTCCGCCGACAGTCTCCTGACCATGGAGATGATGCCCATTATCCCTGGGTCGTCGGATCTCAGGAGCGTGACCGTGGGTGGGACGCGCCGCGCGATGCAGGCCTCTTCCCTGCCGCGCATCCTCTCGATCAGGTCGCAAGGCGTCATGCCGAGGCCCGCGCCCAGCTTAAGTAGCGTGCGCAGCGAAGGGTTCGTGCCGCGCTCGATCATGGCAACGTATTTCAGGCGCAGCCCGGCGCGCCGCGCGTGCACGGCCTGCGTGAGCCCCAGCTCCTGCCTCGCCCTGGTCACCTCGATGCCGAGACGGCGCGCGACTCGCTCGTAGCGCCGATTGCTTCCCCCCATGTGATTCGCCTCCGGGGTTTCCCTGTTGGTAAAATACAGGACGCCGGCCGGAATTGCCATACGAAAACGTGACGGGGTCGACACGGGTATTGCCCTGTGACATCATGCGCTGCCATGGGCAGGCGGTACCGATTCGAATCCACCATCAACGTCTCCCGGGACGACATGATGGCGATGTTGACCAGCCCCGAGTTCCTAGAGACCGAGGCGAGGGAGAACGGCGCGGTGGAGGTGACGTGCCACGTGAGGAAGAAGGGCGCCGGCAAGCTCTCGTTGCTCGTGCGGAAGACGGATCCATCGATTGACGCGGACGGCCAGCCGGTCGAGGGGAAGTTCGATCACGTCGTCATGGAGCAGGAGTGGGACTTGAAGGCGGGCAGGGTGGACTGGAAGCACTCCATGTAGGAGCTGGAGGGGGTCGAGGTCAGGGGCCGGAACACGCTCACCTCTGACGGACCCAAGGCCTGCAAGCTGGTCGAGTCCGGCGAGATCACCGTGAGGACCGGCAAGCCGGTGATCGGATGGTTCCTGGACTGGTACATAGCTGGCCAGGTGATAGACGCCCTCCGTGTGGAGCGGAACCGCCGGGCCCGCTACATCGCGGCCAGGGCCAAGGAGAAGGAGAAGGCCCGGCTCAGGAAGGAGATCGACGAGAGGCGGGAGTCTGGACGCAAGGGTGGGAAGCGCTGAGCCGCTCCATCTGGACATGGCGGTGCGCCGTGATCTACGTTGGCATGGGTCCGAGGTCGGACCTGCGAGGAGGATCCCGATGAAGATCTCGTCTGGCGCCATCCCGGCGGTCGTCACCCTGGCCTGCGCCTGCACCGTCTCGTGCGGCGGAGGGCAGTTCGGATCCAAGAGCCGTGAGCAAGTCCGGCCGGCCGCTGAAGGCGGAGAAGCCGTTCTTCAAGTCGGTCACCGAGATCAACTACGAGGAGATCAAGCGCGATCCCATGCAGTACGCGGACGTGACCGTGGGGTGGTTCGGCGTGGTCGAGGAGATCATCTCGGATCAGGGTGGGAAGGTGACCGTGAGGTGCTCCTACAGGACGCACCAGGACAGGCACCTGTGCGAGGACAAGTACGACAAGAAGACGTGCAGGGTCACCGTATCCAAGAAGAGCCCGGGCACGTTCACAACCGTCGTGCAGCCCACGGAGGAGCAGGACATCCTCGGCAAGAACAAGATCCAGACCAAGAGCCTCCTCAAGGTCTACGCCAAGCCGACCGGCGACTACGACGACGAGGGTGGGCCGATGCTGGAGACCTCGTGGTTCAGGCACTGGCCGCCGGGCCAGTACGTGGACACGTCCGCCTCCTCCTTCATGCTCCAGTGAAGGCTCGCGGAAGCGGGGGAGTGGGGACTGTGAGGCCGTGAGGTCCCTTTCCCGGAGACGGTTATTGAGCTATGAATACACCCAGGATGCACGTTAGACCTGCTGAGGCCAGATGCCCTCGGTCCTGCCAGTGGCTGGCCGTCTTGCTTGCCGGCTTCGTGTCGGCGTTCCTCGTGGCTGGCTCCGCGGGGGGAGCGGGCAAGGCCAAGCCGGACAAGAACGGCAAGGGCAAGGGTGGCGCAACCGCGGGATCCGGGGCCGCCGACGAGGAGGCCGAGGTGGAGGAGGACGACCTCCTCGACGAGGAGGAGACTTCCGGCCCCGCCGCCGCAGGGGAAGCGTCCACCGGAGGGCAGGGCGGAGGAGCGGCGCCGGCAGGCGGGGTGGCGGCGACGTCGCCGGGCGGATCCCCGGACGCGGGCAAGGAGGCACCCCCTGCTCCCGAGTTCGACATCGAATACTACGTCAAGCAGGCGCAGGAGAACCACCCGAGCATCGTCGCGGCCAAGTGGGAGCTCGAGAGCTACAAGAAGCAGCTCGGCGAGGCGCACTGGGCCCCGTTCTTCAACATCTCGCTGAACACGCTCCTGGCTCCCATGTCCCGCATGACGGGCGATGCGCTCCAGAGCGACCAGGGAGAGTTCAGCATCTCCAAGGACATGGGCGTCTGGGTCAAGGTGGACGTGGAAGCCGGCGTGCCCCTCTACACCTTCGGGAAGATCACGAGCTACTGGGACATGGCCGAGCAGGGCGTGAAGGTGGGCGAGGACAAGGTGGAGAAGGAGAAGGCCCAGGTCGCGTTCGAGGTGCGCCGCGCCTTCTTCTCCCTGCAGATCGCGCGCGAGATGCTGCACGTCGCGGACCAGGGTCAGTCCTACCTCGACAAGGCGCTGAAGAAGGTGGAGGAGGACCTGGAGAACGACGAGGGCAACTTCACGACCTCGGACCTCATGAAGCTGAAGACCGGGAAGGTGAAGATCGAGATGGTCGAGGTGCAGGCCAAGGAGATCGAGAGCGTGGCGCTGGCCGCGCTCAGGTTCTTCACGGGCGACCCCGACCTCTCCCCGCCCGACATCCCGATCGAGCCGGAGGTGCTCGAGGTGGGCTCGCTCGAGCAGTACCTGGAGGCCGCCCAGGACAACCGGCCCGAGCTCAAGATGCTCGGCTCGGCCATCAAGGTGGGCAAGGCGAACCTCAAGCTCAAGAAGGCCTCGATGCTCCCGAACTTCGTGCTCGCGGGCCAGTACTCCTTCGCCTACGCCAACAAGGTCGCGGATCAGAAGACGCCGTTCGCCAACGACCCCTTCAACAAGCACTACGGCGGGGTCGCCCTGCTCCTGCAGTGGCCGCTCGACTTCGTGCCGGGGGCCTACAGGATCGGCAAGGCCAAGGCCGATCTCTTCCGTCTGGAGGCACAGGAGGAGATGGCCACCGGCGGGATCGCGGTGGAGGTCGAGCTGGCGTACAGGGACCTCGTCGAGGCCAAGGACCGCATGAAGGTCCTCGACAACGGGAAGAAGCTGGGCAAGGGGTGGATCATCGCGCAGAGCCAGGCCTTCGACGCCGGGCTCACCGAGATGAAGGATTTCGTGGACGCCCTGACCACCTATTTCGAGATGTACCTGCTTTACTACCAGGCCGTTTACGACTACAACGTGGCGCTGGCAAAGCTGCGCCTGGTCTCGGGAACCGAGAACATAGCTTCGACCTCGGCCGTGCCGGCCGTGGCGGGTGAATAGGGCGGGGCTGGTTTCGTCGAAGGAGTCGTTCCGGGTTTCTTTAGGGGCCAGGAGCGGGGAACCGGGTCCGAGGAGGAGGGAGCCAGACCATGAGGTCGTCCAATGCTTCGATGTTGGCCGGGATCGGGACGTCGTCGACGCTTCCGCTCGCGCTAGTCGCCATCCTGTTCGCGGGCAGCACCTGGGCGGCAACGCCGACCGGCTCGTCGCCCATGCAGGTCCTCAAGGACTCCAACGACAAGGTCGCAAAGCTGATCGAGAAGAAGACGACGCCGGGCAGCGACGCGGAGAAGAAGCAGGACGAGAAGCTCAAGAAGGTCATCGACAAGCTTCTGGATTTCCCGGCCCTCGCCAAGAGCGCGCTGGGCAAGCACTGGAAGGACCTCTCGCTCGAGCAGCAGAACGAGGTGACCAGGCTCCTGACCGAGCTCATCCAGCGCAACTACATAAAGCAGATCCACGATCGCAAGGACGAGAAGTACATCGTGACCTACGACAGCGAGACGCTCGACGGCGATGACAAGGCCGTGGTCGTCACGACGGTCACGGCCGAGGCGCGCCACGACGAGCAGACCCAGGTGACCTACAAGATGAAGAAGAAGGGCGTGAAGTGGGTCGTGGTCGACATCGAGACGGACGGCGTCAGCCTCGTACAGAACTACCGGAGCCAGTTCAGCAAGATCATCGAGAAGGAAGGGGCGGACAAGCTCATCGAGAAGATGAAGAAGAAGGTCGAGAGCGGCGAGGAAGGTGGCCTCTAGCAGGCCCGTGGCTCCCCCACCCCCCGGCAGCTCCCCCGACCCCGTGAACCCCAGGAATCCATACCCGACCGTGGACGTCGTGATCGAGGTCGCGGGCGGCATCGTCCTCGTGCTTCGCCGCAACCCGCCTCCTGGCTGGGCGCTGCCCGGCGGCTTCGTGGAGTACGGCGAGAGCCTGGAGCGGGCCGCCGTTCGCGAGGCCCGCGAGGAGACCGGTCTCGACGTCGAGCTGACGCGCCTGCTGGGGGTCTACTCCAGCCCGGGGCGCGACCCCAGGTTCCACACTGTAGCCACGGTGTTCGTGGGCCGGGCGAGCGGTGCACCGACGGGCGGGGACGACGCCAGGGAGGCCCGCGTGTTCGACCCGCGCGGCCTGCCCTCTCCCATGGCCTTCGACCATGCCGGGATCGTCGCGGACTACCTGGAGATGCAGAGGACCGGGAAGCCGCCGTTTCGGGGTGGGCGTACCTGAGCCGGGCCAGGCCGCGGGCTCACTCCTCGGAGGTGGGCTCCGTGGGCTCGCCCTCGGCAGCCGCGGCATTATCCTCGGCCGTCTCGCCTGCCTCGCCCGCAACCGCTTCCGGGCGGTAAGTCTGGCGCTCCCTCAGCTTCGCGGACTTCCCGTGGAGCCCGCGCATGTAGTAGAGGCGGCTCTTCCGCACCTTGCCAGAGCCGAGCACCTCGACCTCCTCGAGCCTCGGCGAGTTGTAGAGGAACGTCCTCTCCACGCCGATGCCGTAGGAGACCTTCCGGACGGTGAACGTGCTGCGCACGTGCCCGTGCTTGCCCTTCACGCGTATCACGACACCCTGGAACTTCTGGATGCGCGTCTTCTCGCCCTCGATGATCCTGTAGTGGATCCTGACGGTG
>CAZGVR010000208.1:0-846 GCA_964528945.1 uncultured Myxococcales bacterium | reverse complement strand
TCCCGCCGCCGGCCGCCGTGCGCAATGTCATCATCATTGGGTCCGGCCCGGCGGGCTACACGGCCGCGCTGTACGCGGCACGCGCCCGCCTGCAACCGCTGCTGTTTGAGGGGGACCTGCCGGAGCTGCGTCTTTTCGAGCTCCTGGAGCTGCTGGACTGAACCGGACATGGTGGACTCCGCAAATGGGAAAAACGGAAGCTCACCTATACTGGTAGTGTCATGGGTTGTCAAGTATCGAGGGCCTCGAGGATGTCCAGCATCTCCCTCGCCGCCGCCGGGGAATCCGTGCACCGCGCCAGGTGATCCTCCACCAGCACCAGGGAGGCCCTCCTCAGCGCCTCGCGCACGGCCGCGACCTGGATGAGCACGTCCCTGCACGGCGCATCCCTGACCACCATCCGCGCGATCCCCCGGACCTGCCCCTCCACCCGGTTGAGCCTCGGTAGCAGGATCGAATGACGGGACGAACCTGCCGGGCGCGGCTTCCTGCGTTGTCTTACGTTCGTCATCTGGTCACGTCTCCTCCCCGCGGCACTCCGGGCCGCAGCCGACCGGGCACTCGGGGATCGCGTCGCCCTGGCAGGACTCGACCTGCACCGTGATGTGGTCTATCCCCATGTCGTGAGGCAGGGCGCCCCGGGCCGCCGCGAGCACGTCCGCCGGATCCTTGCCGGCCCTGGCCACCACGTGCGCGGTGAGGGCGTGGCTGCCGGGGGTCAGGCACCAGAGATGGATCGAGTGCACGCCCACCACGCCGTCGATCGCCATCAGTGAGCGCGTCAGCCTGGCCCTGTCCATGCCGGCGGGGACTCCCTCCATGAGGATGTGCCAGGTCTCCCTGAGC
>CAZGVR010000207.1:6426-7241 GCA_964528945.1 uncultured Myxococcales bacterium | reverse complement strand
GGGACGAGCTTGCGTTCCATGATCCCCGTTGAAAGGAGCCGAGCAGATGAGGAGGAAAGCGGCGAGGAGCCCGATGGTGGTGGGCTACACGACCGGCGTCTTCGATCTCTTCCACATAGGACACCTGAACCTCCTGAGGAACGCGCGGTCGCTGTGCGACAAGCTCATCGTGGGGGTCACGACGGATAGCCTCCTCCCGGAGTACAAGGCGAAGACCGCGGTGATCCCGTTCCTCGAGCGCTGCGAGATCCTGAGGAGCGTCAGGTACGTGGACGCCGTGATCGCCCAGCCCGACATGGACAAGCTGGCGGCATGGGAGAAGCTGAAGTTCGACGTGATGTTCGTCGGAGACGACTGGCACGATACCCCGAAGTGGAGGCGATACGAGCGCCAGCTGGCCTCCGTGGGCGTGAAGATCGTGTACATGCCCTACACGCAGGGGACGTCCTCGACGCTCCTCAATCACATCCTCGTCGAGACCAGGAGCGATCTGCTCGCCAAGCGGGGCTCGCTCAGGAGGCTGCTCGAGGCGAAGCAGAAGGTGCTCGGGCTCAGCCGGGAAGACATCGATGACCTGCTCGGCTGAGGCACGGGTGCGCTCCCGGGAGACCGGCGCGGAATGACTACGCGCGTTCGAGGGAGTCTCCTCGGGAACCTGCTCTCGCTCGGCACGGCACGCCTGTTCGACAAGCTCGGAGGCCTCGTTGCGGTCGTCCTGCTGACGCGCCGCATCGACGCGAACGGCTTCGGCCAGGTGAGCTTCATGCAGGTTCTCGTCGAATACGGCGTCATTGCCGTGACCCTGGGGACCGACG
>CAZGVR010000207.1:2265-6416 GCA_964528945.1 uncultured Myxococcales bacterium | reverse complement strand
CTGGGGCACGCGCGAGGTGGCGAGGGGGGACGCGCCGCCTGCCGGCATCGTCCGGCGCGTGATGAGGCTCAGGCTATCCCTCCTCGCTGGCGTGCTCACGCTCTGCCTGCCCCTCGGGCTGGCGCTGCCCGCGCTGGGATACGACCGCGACCTCTTCTGGATGTACTCCCTGGCGATCGCCCCGGTGGGCCTGTCCCTCATGTGGCTCTGGAACGGCCTGGAGCGCATGACCGTCTCCGCGGCAGCGCGCATCGCCGGAACCGCCCTCTACGTGGCCCTGCTGTTCGCGGTGCTCCGTCGATCGGTGGATCTCCGGCTCGTGGGCGCCATCTTCCTGGCCGGCAAGATCGTGCAGGAGGGCGTTCCCTGGATCCAGTACCGTTTCGCGCGACTGCACGTGGGGGATGGGGCCGGCGGCCCCGAGGCACCGTCCAGGCAGCGGCCCATGCTCGGGGCCGCGCTCACGATGGGCATGACCGCGCTGGTAATCGAGATGTACTACCGCGTCGACATCCTCATGATCGGCCTCCTCGGGGTGCCCGAGGACGTCGCGTTCTACTCCGCCGCCGCCCGCCTCGTGTTCTTCGTCATTGCCATGCGAGCCGTGGGGGTCCAGGCGCTGTTCCCGGTCCTCGTGCGCCTGCACGCCGAGGGACGTGGGCGGCTGCCGGACGTCGTGCGCCTCGCGACCCCGGTCGCGATCTCCGTCGCCTTCCCGCTCGCGGTTGGAGGAGTGATGACCGCGGACGGGATCGTCCCTCTCCTCTTCGGCCCGGGCTACGGCGAATCGGTGCTGCCGTTCCGGATCCTCGTGTGCGGCGTCGCGGTCGTGGTCGGCATCCTGGCCTGGCCCTGCCTTCTCAACGCAATGGACAGGCAACGCGACTACCTCGCCTCGGCTGTCACCGCCACCCTGCTGAACGTCGTCCTCAACCTTGCGCTCATCCCGCGCTATTCCATCGCGGGCGCGGCCGTCGCGACCATGATCAGCACGCTGTCGCTGACGGCCCTGATAGGGTGGCGTGCGAGGTCAGCCGTCCGCATCGGGATCCTCGGCCTGCTCCCCAGGCCGATGCTGGCCGCGCTCCTGATGGGCGTCGTGCTCCATCTGCTCGGCGGCATCCACGTTCTTCTCCAGGTCGCGTTCGGCGTCCTCGTGTACTCGGTCATCCTCGTCCTCGTCCGTGGATTGACCTTCGCGGACCTCGAGCGGATATCGGGGTATCTCTCGGACAGGGGTGGTCCGGGCTGACGTTTCGCTGTTCCAATTGGTCCCCGGGCTCTGCTATTAGACCGGCATGACCGCGCTCCCCGGAATCGCCGGCCCCGGCGTGACCGTCTGGCCTCTCAGGTCCGGCTCGAGCGGCAACTGCCTGCTCGTGGCGTCCGGAGGCCGGTCCATCCTGGTGGACGCCGGCTGGAGGGCGCAGAGGGACTTCGCCGACGCCATGGGCAAGGCGCGCGTGGACGCGTCGCGGATCGCGGGCATCCTCGTGACCCACACGCACGTGGATCACTTCAACTACAACACCTTCCGCATCTCGGAGAAGCACGGCATTCCGATCTGGGTCCACGAGAGCAACTGGGAGCGCGCGTACAGGAGCCACTTCCTGAGGCACAGGACGCCGGGCCAGCCATGGCGCGGCGAGAAGCGCTTCTTCCAGTTCGGCGTGCCGTTCCCGCTCGCGGACGGCGCGTTCGAGGTGGAGGCCTGCAAGGTCTCGCACGACGGCGGCACGCCCTGCGGTTTCCTGGTCAGGTGCGTGGGCGGCGGGCAGGCTGCCGACCTCTCGATCGGGGTCGTCACGGACCTGGGCTGCTGGGACCGGCGGCTGGCCCGGTTCCTGTCCCGCGCCGAGTTCCTGGTCGTGGAGTCGAACTGGGATCCGGAGATGATCGCGAGCAGCCCGCGGGATCCCGTGGACGTGGCCAGGGTCGTGAGCGCGACCGGGCACCTTTCCAACGAGGCGTGCGCCGCGCTCGTATGCGAGGCCGTGCGGCTGCGCGGCGAGCCTGTCAGGGGCGTGCTGCTCGCCCACCTGTCCGCGGATCACAACAGGATCACGCGGGCGCTCGCCACCGTGCGCCGCCTCCTGGGCGAGAACGGCCTCCACCGCATACCCGTGACGGCAGCGCCGCGCGGCGTAATGGCCGACCCCCTGGTGCTGGTGGGCTGATCCTGGCCGCCCGCCTCCCCAGCCCCGGCTACCTCTCGACCGTGCCCGTGCGCGTGATGGAGACCGGTGCCGGCTTCGGGTCCGACAGGACCTCGGTCCCCTCCGGGATCCTTGCGAAGATCGAAGGCCCGGGGTCGCCCTCTACCGAGAAGACCATGGCGAAAGACACGGTCGCGTCCCCGGTCCCGCTTCCAGCCAGGCTGGCGCTGCCCGCGATCGCGGACGCCACGCACCCGGCGATCCCCGCGTCCACCGTGGCCTTCTCGATCGCGACCGTGACCGCGCTCCCCGCGATCGAGTACGAACCTGCGACGTAGCCCTTGACCGCCACTCCCTCGGCCCACGTGAACGCAATGGGCAGGCCGCCTGCCGCGCAATCGGCGATCGCGCACTCGTCCTCGAGCAAGGCCTTGAACGCCTGGTGATCCACGGTTCCCCCCCCGGCCGGAGCCAGGGTCGTCCTGGTGACGAAGGTCGAGATCCGCGAGGCCGCGCCCGTGCAGCGAGGCATCTCCGGCTCGGCCTTGGGTGAGGGCGGCCCCATGCCCGCCCCGGGGTATCCGAGGGCCGCGAAGTCCACGTTCCCTCCGAAGAGCAGCGCCTTCATGCCCTTCGACCCCCACGATCGCCAACCGTGGATCAGTTCCTTGCGGCCCGCGTCGAGAAGGAGCGTATCCTTCTCCATGGCCGCCGCCATCCGGTCCATCCGATCGAGGGCGATGGCCGTGAGCAGCCATGCAGTGCCCAGCCCGTCGGCAGGGAAGAGATCCGTGCGGCAATTCTCCTTGCCCAGGCATGCAGCGCACCAGTCCCCGGGGATGCCGGCCCCTGGATTGCCTGCGGCGCTCGCGTCCAGGCCCTCGCAGGCCGCGTCGAGGCACCCGCCGGCCGTGGCCATGCCCTTGACCATGCCGCCGATGTCGCGCTCCGGGGCGTTCAAGAACCCGCTGCCGTCGCACCTGTCGTCGTCGATCACCATCCAGCAGTCGATCAGCATCTCCTGCACCACGAAGCCGCCAGGGAACGGACGGCCGAACCTCTCCGCGCAGCTCTCGAACGCGGCGGCCGGCGACCGCCTGCCGCGCGCGGCGCGCACCACGCCCGGCTCTCCCGCGACCTTGCAGCCGGTGCCGTCCCGCCTGCACTCCACGGTCCAGGTGGCCTCGAGCCTCACGTGCTCCGGCGTCTCGAAGGACAGATCCGGGAGCCTCAGCCCGGTCAGGTAGGCGCCCCTCAGGCTGAAGCCGACCTCGGTCGCGCGGCCGGCCCGGCTCCTGGACACGAGATCCAGCGTGTCTACGGAGAGATCGCCTCCGGGGATGGGCTCGTCCTCGCCCTCGAGCGGAGGATCGAAGATCCACGAGCTCGACCTCGCCCTGTCCAGAAGCGCGCTCCTCAGCGCGAGGTCCGTGGGCGGCCTGGTGCAGGAGATCGCCAGCACGGCCACCAGCGCGGCCGCGAGCACGGTCCGCGGCACTGCCGCACTCGGGGGTCTTGAGGGTGACTTGTCCATGGCCCTCGGCGTGAGTAGCATCTATCCCCGGCTTCCTGCAAGCGTGCCAGGTCATGCTATAGTAACAGGCAACATCGAGGAGCCCGGTGATGAACAGATATCTTCCCTTCGTGGCTGCGCTCGCAATGGCCGCGGCCGGTTGCATGGGCAAGGCCGACAAGTTCGGCGCGGACGCCTCGGACACCTCCGTGGACACGGGCGGCGACCAGGCGGACGGCGACACCGTGGGCGATCCGCAGCTGGACACCACGCCTCCCGAGGGCGCGTGCCCGTCGGGCTGGGCGTGCCGCACGGCCGGCCTGCCCGCGTTCAGCGGCGTGGACATCCTCGTGGTGGTGGACGACTCGAGGTCCATGGCCGAGGAGCAGGCGTCCATGATCGCGCAGTTCCCCTCGGTCATCCGGAACTTCCTCGACCCCCCCGTCGATCCCCTGACCGGCGCGCCCGAGCACGCGCCCATC
>CAZGVR010000207.1:0-2255 GCA_964528945.1 uncultured Myxococcales bacterium | reverse complement strand
GCAGTACTCAGTTGGAGTTTTCTGTCTCCGCCGCCGACATGGGCACCGGCGGGTACACGGTGCCCACGTGCGCCGATCCCGTGAACGGCGACGACGGCATACTCCAGCACGAACCGGCCTTGACCGGCCCGCCGTGCGAGCCAGCGTACCCGCTCTTCCTCAGCTACGACGTCGAGATCCCGGACCCCTCTGCCGTGGACTGGCTCGGGGACGCCTTCGGGTGCGTGGCTGCCCTGGGCACGAACGGGTGCGGGCTCGAGCAGCAGCTCGAGGCCGCGCTCAAGGCCCTCACCGTGCACTCGAGCCCGACCGGGTTCAACGCGGGCTTCCTCAGGGACGACACGGTCCTCATGATCCTATGGCTCACGGACGAGGAGGACTGCTCGGTCGAGGACCCGGCGATCTTCGACCCCGAGGATCCGCTGCTCGGGCCCATGAACATCAGGTGCTTCCAGAACCAGGACATGGTGAGGCCCGTTGAGCGCTACGTGGACGGGCTCATGGGCCTGCGCGCTGGCACGCCGTGGCCGGTCATGCTGGGCATGATCGTGGGCGTGCCGCCCGATGCGGCGGTCTGCAACGGGTTCGGCGACGATCTGGGCGACTGCCTCGACGACGAGGACATGCAGGAGCGCGTGGACCCGGACGACCCCGCGTCGCTCGTGCCGAGCTGCGAGACCGCGTCCGGGTCCGCCTTCCCGCCGCGCCGCTTCGTGAGGCTCGCGCAGGCGTTCGGTCGGAACGCGTACGTGCACTCGATCTGCCAGTCCGACTACATGCCGGCGCTGAACGCGCTGTCCGGGGCCGTGAACGGCTTCGCCGACCAGACGTGCGAGGCCTCGATCGTCGGGATGGTCAAGCACCCCGGCGATCCGTGCCAGTGCGACTCGGACTGCAGGGTCGTGCACGTGATGGCAGTCGGCACGTGCCCGCCCGGCACGACCATGTGGGACCACGACGGCGACGGCACGCCCAACCACGTCGTGGACTCCGAGGGCAACACCATGATCGCGTGCGAGGTCCCGCCCGCGGGCACCGGGGTCTCGGGCTGCACGGCCCCGTGCCAGGCCCCCACCCAGGTCTACTCGCCGATCGGCGCGGGCTGGTACTACGACCACACCTCGACCGGCGTGTCCTGCCCTACCGTGAGCTTCACGTCCGGCTTCGCGACGCCCGCTGGCGCCATCACGTTCGTGGCCTCCGCCCCCGTCCGGCGGCGGTTCGCGTGCCGCCTGCCCGTAGCCGCACGTCCCCTCGAGCACCTGCACGGATCCCCGAGCCGCCGCATGCTGACGGCGATGAAGACCTTACAATAAAGAGTTATTGCACGATAAAGCAACTTGATTTAGCATGCAATCCGTATTGATCGTCCAGGGGCAATGAAGACACTCGAAGATCTCGAGAGATACATCCGGTCCGTGACCGGCGGGCGGCCGTCGATACGCGCGATGGCCCCGGGGATGGCCGGCAAGGCTCCGCTCTACCTGCGCTCCGCCTACGACCTGTTCGCGGCCGAGATGTTCGGCGCGAGATTCGCTCTCGCCGTGGAGCGAGGGGACGCGGGGGGCACGGTCCCGTCGGAGCGCTCGAAGCATGCGGAGATCCTCGGCTCGGTCCTCGGCACCGATGTCGTCATGGTCCTTTCCGATCTGCCGTCACAGGCCCGCAACGGCCTCGTGAGGAGGAGGGTGCCATTCGTCGTGCCCGGCAGGCAGATGTACATCCCTTTCCTGGCGATCGACCTGCGCGAGCGGAATCGAAGGTCCGTGAAGCTGGGCCGGCACACCCTGTCGGCGGCTTCGCAGGTCGTCGTCCTGCACCACCTCCTGGGAAGACCGATCGAGGGCGAATCGCTGGGTGACATCGCCGCCGCGACCGGATACTCCTCGATGACGCTGACGAATGCGGGCAGGGAGCTCCGGGCACGCGGGCTCTGCGACATCGTCAGCAGCGGCAGGGAACGACGCATCGTCTTCGTCTCGGCCGGCCCCGATCTGTGGGAACGGGCCCTGCCGCGCCTGTCGAGCCCGGTCCGGGCGACGCTGTGGGCGAGGTCGTGGGACAGGGGACCGGGCCGGACGATCATTGCGGGCACGACCGCCCTCGATCGGTACACCATGATCGCCGGCGACGGGCTCCGGACCTTCGCGCTCCGGTGGAGGGACGCAAGAACCCTCATCGGGCGAGGCGGGATCGTCGCGAGCGACGGACCCGAGGAGGCCGCGCTCGCGATCGAATGCTGGAAATACGACCCC
>CAZGVR010000206.1:5766-7304 GCA_964528945.1 uncultured Myxococcales bacterium | reverse complement strand
CGGCGTGGGGCCCGATGCGGGGAGGATCAGGGCCGCGGGGCCTCGCGCCGCTCGTGTTCGGCTTTGCCGGGTACGGCAACGTGGCGCGCGGCGCCTGGGAGATCCTGGACTGCCTGCCCGTGATCGAGATCCCGCCCGAGGACCTGCCCGGGCTGGCCATGAGCGGCAGGGTCTCGGACCGGCACGTGTACAGGGTCGTGTTCCGCGAGGAGCACACGGTCGAGCCGCTGCCCGGCCACGGCCCGTTCTCGCAGGCCGACTACTTCGCCCACCCGGAGCGCTACGGCGCGGCCTTTGCCAGGTGGCTTCCGCACCTCGACGTGCTGGTGAACTGCATCTACTGGAACCCGAGGTGCCCGCGGCTCGTGTCACGCGAGGACGTGCGCGCGCTGGCGGCCGCGGGCAGGCAGCGGCTCAGGGTCATCGGCGACATCAGCTGCGACATAGGCGGCGGGGTCGAGCTCACCGTGAAGGCCACGCAGCCCGACGTCCCGTGCTTCACCGTGGACCCGGTGGGCTGGACCGTGAAGGACGGCGTTTCCGCGGACGGGATCACCGTGATGGCGGTCGACAACCTGCCCTGCGAGATCCCCCAGGAAGCCTCCATGTTCTTCAGCCGCGCGGTCAGGAGCCTGGTCCCGCCGCTCGTGCGCGCGGACTGGTCCCTGCCCAGAGGGTCGAGCGGCCTGCCGGCCGCGCTCGAGGACGCGGTCATGGTGCGGCGCGGCGAGCTATCGCCCCGCTTCTCCCATCTGGCCGCGCACGCGGCCCAGTTCAGGGGACGCTGAGACACGGCGCTGGAACTCCACGCTTGACTCCCCCACAGCCATGCCGTATGAATTGCCTTATTTGATGTAAGGTGTTTGGGAGGTACGGAATGGCTGCCAGGATAAAGACGACCTTGAGCCTGGACGAGGGTACGGTCAGGTTCCTGGAGATATCCAGGAAGCGGCGCGGGATCTCGAGAAGCCGCATCGTAGAGGAGGCTCTTCTCCTGGCAAGAAGGAACGAGATGGCGATCGACCTCCGCGAGGGATATCTCTCCATGAACGGGGAGAACCTGAAGAACGCCGAGGAGGCGCTGGATGCAGCAAGGGAGGCCCTGGAGTGAGCGAGGATTTCCCGCGCCGAGGAGAGGTGTGGACCGTGAACTTCAACCCTGGAAGGGGAAGCGAGCAGCGCGGCAAGCGCCCTGCCCTCGTCATCCAGAACGACGTGGGGAACCGGTATTCCCGGACGACGGTGGTGGCCGCGATCACGACCACCATCAAGGCGTTCCCCGTGACCGTGACGCTCGCCAAGGGCGAGGGGGGGCTCGCGGCGAGGTCCATGGTCAACCTCGCGCAGATCCTGACGGTGGATTCCTCGCGCCTTGCGTCGAAGCTCGGATCCCTTCGCACCAGCACGATGCTGGAGGTGGACGACGCCATCCGCGTGAGCCTCGACGTGGGCTAGACCGGCAGGCCCGGGGCCTACTTCACGCTGTAGGTCATCCCGGCCTTCTGGCCCTTCGTGGCGAGCTTATTCTCGGCGAGCAG
>CAZGVR010000206.1:5294-5756 GCA_964528945.1 uncultured Myxococcales bacterium | reverse complement strand
GAGCAGCCCCTTCATCGCGCTGAAGAGCTTCTTGGTGGGCAGGCTCATGTGCCTGGCGATGTCCTTGCGCCTGCACTCGGGGTTGGCCTTCACGTACGAGAGGATCTCGGCCTGCAGCTTCGCCTTCCCGGCCCTGGAGAGGCGACCGCTCGCGGCCACGGCCTTCTTCCGGCCGCGCTTGCCCTTTCCCGCGGCGATCATGGCGCTCGCGATCCTGGACATCTCGATGCCCCAGAGCGAGTCCTTGGCGCCGTCCTTGGTGATGGTCTCCAGGAACTTGCCCAGGGTCTTGTTCGCGTACTTGGCGAGGCCGCCGATGTACGCCTCCAGCGCGTGCGTCTCGGCCTGGTCCTTGAGCTTGTCGATGCTCTGCTGGATGAGCGACGAGAACTTCGGTGACCTGGGCTTGCGTGCCTTCTTCGACTTGGCCATGCTGTGAGTCTCATTCTTGAACTGGCGCTA
>CAZGVR010000206.1:0-5251 GCA_964528945.1 uncultured Myxococcales bacterium | reverse complement strand
GAAGAGCCAACATTCTTCCCCGAGAGTCGGGTAAAACACTCTACGCCATCCCGACCGGAGTCTATCTGAGGATGAGGCAAAAAAGTGTGCTCCAATACGGGCCTTGACGCAGACTGCTTCATAATCCCTTCCGTTGGGGGCGTACGAAAGCAATGATCCCACCGAAGATAAGCTCAAGGCATTCTGGTACCAGTAACAATGAAGGATGAGGAAGGGAAATCACTGCCAATAATCCATAAAATACATTATATATCGACTGTCCCAGTCCAATGATCGTGATCGATGACATTTCCCTGAAGAAGGTATCGGCCTACTAGACAATCTGGGGATGGGTAAGCACCCATCACATCGATTACGCCTGTTTCAATCGCGGACAATCCTCCCAGTGTTATTCCAGTAGAATTGTCTGTGAGGGACAGACTGGTTCCATCATCTGATAATGTCATATCGCTACTGGTAATATCGATGTGTGTTCCAGAACTGGGATCGTCACAGTAATAATGGTATGGCGGGTAGATGGAATAAGAACCGCTAGGATCCTTGCAGTGGAGTGTCGTGACGCATGATTCATCCGCGCAGTCAATACTTCCATTGCAGTCGTTGTCCTCTCCATCGTCGCAGGAGGAATCGTCCTCATCTGGGGCTCCAGGGAAGATAGTTGGGTCAGTGTCGTTGCAATCCGTACCGCCGCAGGAGGAGTCCCAAATCGTATCTCCATCGTCATCAAGCCCAATCGCATCCGATAGTTGACCATCGCAATTCTGATCAATAGCGTCACATATTTCTAACGCACCAGGGAATACAAAAGGGTCGCCATCATCGCAATCAACGATAGCGCCCGGAGCAGCACAGTCGGAATTCGCGAAACCGTCCCCATCGCTATCTTCAGTGTTATCCATTCCTCCACTGCAATCGTCGTCCTTGCCATCGCAGTCAATCTCAACTGCACCCCAGTACACATCCGGATCGTTATCGTTGCAATCGTCTCCCGAACAATCCATCCGAACATGTCCGTCCCCGTCGTTATCACGGTCCTCCTCGTCGTTGCAATCGTGGTCATCCGTCGAGCAATCAACGGAGAGCGACTCAGGGAACACCGTATTGTCTCCGTCGTCGCAGTCGTCGCCTGAGCATTCGGTTGTCACGAATCCGTCACCATCTTCATCCTGATCAGTCAGTTCATCGCAATCGAAGTCGCTGCCACCGGTGCAGTCCAGAGTGGCTTCAGGATGCACGCTTCCGTCATTATCATTACAGTCGGTTCCCCCGGTACAGGTAGTACCGCCAACCCGATCGGCTGGGTAACCATCACCATCAACATCGACTGATTCATGGCTGCAAGTGTTGAAGTCCAGGTCACATGTGTCCACCGTACACGGATCACTGTCGTCGCAATCTCCATCAGATGAGCACTCCTCTTCGGCCACAACATCGTCTGTGGTCGTATCCGATGCTGTGTCTCCCTGAATATCCAAGGTATCCCCCGGCTCGTCAGCGGCTGTATCCTCTTCGCCACCGTCCCCACCAACACACGCTACGAGCAGTACCGCAAGAGTCGAGATCGCTACCCACATGTAACCCCTCCTGTCCGCATCCTACCCTTAGGATGCCAGGGAATTCACATAATGCCCACTCCCTCGCCGAAGGCCATCCTGGTTCATTGCTCACCGGCCACGTGTCATCCTGTCATATGAGGGTAAGACATTCAATGCCAGTTCGATCCGAGCCAGAATCAGTACTAGCCTGCGTTGCCACACGGTCGTTGTCCTCGTCAGTGACGATCTCGTCGGGCCGGATGCGGCCGCGTATATGGAGCCTCTCCGAACGGGGCAAGCGTAACGCCGGCAGGCGCCGGCGCGGTCGTCGAACCGGGTAGGGCCGACGGGGCGCGGCGGCCGCGGGCCCGTCTTGAACCGCAAGCGGCCCGCGGATAGATTCGGCGCATGGGATCGGACGGCAATGCCATGATCGAGAAGATGCTCGGGGCCATGGAGAAGCGGGGGGCCTCGGACCTGTTCCTGTGCGCGGGCAAGCGGCCGGCGCTGAGGATGAACGGGCAGGTCGTGGCCACGGATCTCCCGCCCACGCCCAGGGAGGAGTTGGAGTCGTTCGCGAGGTCGGTGGTCGGCGAGGCGGCCTTTTCGCGGTTCGAGGAGACCGGCGATCTGGACGCCGGGTGGACGCTCGCGCCCGGGAAGCGCTTCAGGCTGAACCTCGCGCGGCAGCAGGGCGCGACGAGCCTGGTGGCGAGGGCCCTTCCGAGCGGGGAGCTCGAGTTCGAGGACCTCGGGCTGTCCAGGGAGGTAGCGGCCCTCGCCGACCTGCCGAGGGGCCTCGTGCTGGTCACGGGCCGACCGGGTCAGGGAAGACGACGACGCTCGCCTGCCTGGTGGACAGGATCAACCACTCGAGGCCCTGCCACATCATCACGGTCGAGGATCCGATCGAGTACGCCCACGAGAGCGACGTCGCGACAATCCACCAGCGCGAGATCGGGGCGGACACGCTCGGGTTCGGGGCCGCGCTCCGCTTCGTGCTCAGGCAGGATCCGGACGTGGTGCTGGTCGGGGAGATGCGGGACCTCGAGACCATCGCGGCCGCCATCACCGCGGCCGAGACCGGCCACCTGGTCATGGCCACGCTCCACACCAACGACGCCGTGCAGTCCGTGGACAGGGTCATCGACGTGTTCCCGGCCCACCAGCAGCCGCAGATCCGCACCCAGCTCGCGGCGGCCCTCCTCGGAGTCGTGTCCCAGCGGCTGCTCCCGCGGGCCGACGGCAAGGGCCAGGTGGCCGCGTTCGAGGTACTGGCCGCGACCACGCCGATGAGGACCCTGATCCGCGAGAACAAGATGCACCAGGCGCTCGGGATCATGCAGGCCTCCGGGCAGGCGGGCATGGTGACCATGGACGCGGCCCTCGCCAGGCTCGTCGAGACGGGCGTGGTGAGGCGAGACGACGCCCTGCGCCAGGCGCGCAACCCGGCCGCGCTCCCGGCACCGGAGGGCCAGCAGGGATGAAGCTTCCTAGGCTGCACTGGCTCGACGTGCTCCTCGTGTTCGTGCCCGCGGCCGTGATCCTGCACGCCGTGCACGCGCCCGCGCTCGCCGTCTTCGCGTGCTCCTGCCTCGCGATCATCCCGCTGGCCGGGTGGATGGGGAGGGCGACCGAGGGGCTCGCGTCGAAACTCGGAGCCGGCGCGGGCGGGCTCATGAACGCGACGTTCGGCAACGCGGCCGAGCACTCGTCCGCGATCCTGGTGGCGCTCAAGAACAGGATGGACCTCGCGCTCCACATCGGCATCGGGTCGAGCATACAGATTGCGCTCCTGGTGGCCCCGGTCCTCGTGCTGCTCGGCCGCGCCATGGGCCAGCCCATGGACCTCCTGTTCACCGGCTTCGAGGTCGTGACCGTGGGCCTCGCGGCCCTGGTGCTGAACATGATCGCGAGCGACGGCGAGTCGAACTGGATGGAGGGTGTCCTGCTCCTCGCCGTCTACGTGATCTTCGGGATCGCCTTCTACTTCCTCCCGGGCTGAGCCGGCTGCCTGCCGCTGACCGGCCGCAGCGCCGCTCGGCCGGATTGACTCGCGAATCCGCGCGGTCTATGAACGCACGGTCCCGGAGGCACACATGACACACAGGGTACTGGTTCTGGGGGCCGGGCTGGTCGCGCGCCCGCTCGTCCGGTATCTCCTCGACCGCGACGGCTTCGAGGTCACGGTCGCCACCCGCACCGTGAAGAAGGCCGAGGCCATCATAGCCTGCCACCCGCGCGGCCGGGCCGTGGCCGTAGACGTGACCAGCAGGGAGGCCATGAGGCCGCTCGTCGGGAACGCCGACCTCGCGGTCAGCCTCGTGCCCTACGCCTACCACGTGGTCGTGGCCGAGCTGTGCCTCGAGCGCCGCATACACATGGTCACGACGAGCTACGTGAGCCCGCCCATGCGCGCGCTCGACGCCCGCGC
Source organism: uncultured Myxococcales bacterium (assembly GCA_964528945.1). GTDB lineage: Bacteria > Myxococcota_A > Polyangia > DRWM01 > DRWM01 > CAZGVR01. The sequence continues at coordinate 1,282 of CAZGVR010000206.1, read as the reverse complement.
CAGGGAGGCCGGCATCCTCGTCCTGAACGAGTGCGGCCTGGACCCGGGCATAGACCACATGTCCGCCATGAAGATCATCCACGCGGTGAGGGCCGCGGGCGGCAAGGTCACGGAGTTCAGGTCATGCTGCGGCGGCCTGCCCGCGCCCGAGGCGAACGACAACCCGTGGGGCTACAAGTTCTCCTGGTCGCCGCGCGGCGTGGTGCTCGCGGGCCGCAACTCCGCGCGCTACATCATGGACGGCGGCGTCAAGGAGACGCCCGGCCCCGACCTGTTCACGGACGTGAGCGAGGCCGAGATCCCGGGCGTGGGAAGGCTCGAGATCTACCCGAACCGCGACTCGCTCGGGTACGAGGAGATCTACGGGCTGCACGGGGCGCGCACGCTCATGCGCGGGACCTTCCGGTATCCCGGGCACTGCCGCACGTGGAAGGCGCTCGTGGACCTCGGGTGGCTCGAGATCGACGAGCGCGAGGTCAAGGCCACGACCTACGGGAGGATCCAGTCCCGGCTCGCGGGCGGGCCTGGCAAGGACCCGCGCACCGAGACCGCGTCCTTCCTGCGCATGGACCAGGCTTCCGACCCGATCGAGCGCATGGCGTGGCTGGGGCTGTTCGGGAGCGACCCGATCCCGGCCGGGAAGACGTCCCTGCTCGACATCCTTGCAAGGCGGCTCGAGGAGAAGCTCGTGTACGCCGAAGGCCAGCGCGACATGATCGTGCTGCAGCACAGGTTCCTGGCAGAGTACCCTGGCAGGCCGTCCGAGCGGATCACGTCCACGCTCGTGGACTACGGCATCCCGGGCGGCGACAGCTCGATGGCGCGCACCGTGAGCCTGCCGGCGGCCATCGCGGTCAGGCTCGTGCTGGAGGGCCGGATCTCCGAGCGCGGCGTCCGCATCCCCGTGACCCCGGTACTGTACGAGCCCATACTCGCGGAGCTCGAGTCCATGGGCCTGGGCTTCGAGGACACGACCGGGCCGGTCTAGAAGTCGTAGTACAGCTCGAACTCGTAGGGGTGGGGGCGGGACCTCACGGCCAGTTCCTCGCCGCGCTTGCGCCTGATCCAGGTGTCGATGATCTCGGGAGTGAACACGCCCCCCTGCAGCAGGAAGTCGTGGTCCTGCTCGAGCGCGGCCATTGCCTCGGTGACGCTCGTGGGCAGGGGCCGTATGTCCTTCCGCTTCTCCTCCGACCAGTTGAAGATGTTCTCGTCGATGGGACCGAAGCCGAGGGCGGTCGGGTCGAGGTTGCGCCTGATGCCGTCGATGCCGGCCATGAGC
>CAZGVR010000205.1:0-7309 GCA_964528945.1 uncultured Myxococcales bacterium | reverse complement strand
GGGCGCCTGCAGGCCGCTCGCCCCCATCGTGGTGGACCGCGCCACCGAGTACGGGGGGAGGCTCAAGGTGGTCGAGATGAAGGCCGCGACCGCGCCGCGGGCCGTCACCAGGCTGGGGGTCAGGGGGACCCCGACCGTGATCTACTTCGACCGCGGCAAGGAGCTCGAGCGGATCGTCGGGTTCCGCGGCAGCCTCTACCACAGGGAGTTCATCGACGACGAGCTTCTCGGGGAAGCCGGTCGATCCACGAGCCCACGGTAGATTCCGACAGCAGTCCCGTCTCGAAGTCGTATGCCTCGAACCTCCCGGCGTCCGACGCCAGGCTCTCCACCGCGGCGCGGGCGCGCTCCGGGCGCACTGACGCTAGCGCCAGCGCGGCCTGCACGCGGATGCAGGGATCGGGATCCGCGAGCGCGTGGACGAGGTAGGGCTCGAGGTACGAGACCGGTCCCGGGGCCGTCAGCGCCATGCGCGCGATGGCGCGGTGCACGCCCCTCTCGAACGGCGGGAGGCGTATGGAGTAGGCGATGATTCGCGCGAACTCGGCCACGAGGACCGGCGATCCGGCCGCGATCTCCCCTGCTGCGTCGGGCGCCAGCCAGAGCGTGTTGCCCGACTCGTGGTTCATGGCCCATATCAGCCTGCGGATGCGATCGCGAAGCCGTTCCGTGTCCACGCCCGCGATCCGGCGCGCAGCAACGCCCAGCGCCTCGACCGCGCGCCACCGGATCAGGGCCTCGCGGTCCGAGATCATCCCGGAGATGAGGTCGAGCGCGCCCGGGTCCGAGGAAGCCCACGAGAGGATCCCGGCCAGATCGCGCTCGGCGAGCAGCGCGCGCCCTCGCTCCTTGCGCTCCCTGCGGCTCGGCTCCCTCGTTCTCGCCACGATCCCGGCTCCTTGAAGAGAACTATAGGGCTCCCTTCCACCCATGCAAGAAACGCCGTCCCGGGCGCACGGGAACTCGTGACCGGAGAGACCGTATGGGCTATAAGGGGCGGGGAGGTCGATCCATGGGAAAAGTGTCCAGGGAGGCCCTGGAGAAGGGCACGGGATCAGACGGGGAACGGGCGCTGGTGGCGGTCGACGGCAAGGTGTTCGACGTGTCCGGAAGCGCCCTGTGGAAGGGCGGGAAGCACATGAACTCTCACGAGGCAGGCCGCGACCTGTCCAGGGAGATCATGGCCTCGCCTCATGGAACGGGCGTCCTGGGCCGCGTGCCGCAGGTCGGGGATCTCGAGGCCTCGAGCGTCGAGACCGGAGCCGTGAAGCCCTCGATCGCGAAGCCCGTCCCGGTCTGGGCTGCAGCGATCCTGTCGAAGCACCCTCATCCGGTATCGGTCCACTTTCCAATCGCGCTGTCGGTCGCCGGAGCCGTCTTCACCGCGATCGGGTTGGTCCTGGGCAATGCCGTAATGGAATCGGCCGGGCTCTTCGACCTGGCGTTCGGGGCCCTGGCAGCACCGGGCGCCATCGCCGCAGGGCTGCTCAGCTGGAAGTACAACTACGGCGGGACCATGACCGGGAAGTTCAGGCTGAAGATCGTGCTGTCTGCAGTCTACATCCTGGTGGCATGGGCCGCGGTCGCGATCAGGCTCCTTGTACCATCGGCGGCACAGACGGGCACGGTCCCGCAGATCGTGTACACGGGGCTGGTGCTTGCGCTGCCCGTGGCGGCCCTGGGCCTCGGCTACGTGGGCGGCACCATCACCTTCCCCAAAAAATGGGAGGGTTGACCTGGAACTGGCGAGCCTTAATGGGAGGTGAACAGCCAGGAGGCACGTGATGGGTGGAAGGACGCGATTGCTGGCGGCAGCTTCGCTCGTGGCGGCCATGACGATTCCAGGGGTCGTCTCGGCTCTCGAGTACGACGAAGGGTTGCTCGTCTTCGGCTTCAAGGTGAGCGTGGGAGGCAGGTACGACCGCGTGCGGATGTGCGTTGCGACCCCGCCGGGCACGGGCGGAGGGCCGTCGCTCGACATCTCCTTCTTCGCCGAGATCGGGATCGCCCGTGACGTCAGCGTGACCGTCGACATACCGGTCATGCGCCCGCTCCTCTTCGCCTCGGCCTTCAAGATGCTCCAGTTCGAGCCCTCCGTGACGCTCAACTTCAGGCAGGAGATGGCGGGCAAGGCCGACTTCGTGGTGGGACCGTCCCTCGGAGTGATCCTCCACTACGGTCAGGACTTCGAGTCCGGGAGGACGGAGCCGGGACGCACGGACTCGTTCTTCGCCATGGGCCCGCGAATCGGGCTCTTCGTGGGCATAGATTTCAAGCGTCCTGGAGAGCTCTTCAATTTCCTGCTGGGGTTCCATCCGTACATGGCGCCGCTCTGGGGCGTGAACGACCCTGCCGGGCACCACGGGGCAGTGCTCGGCGGCAACCTTGAGATGCAGTTCAGGTTCGACGGGAAGAAGGAGTGAGACGAGGCGAGATGAACGTGGAAAAGGCCATTCGGACCGCGATCGAGTACGAGCACAGGGTCCGCGGCGTGTACGACGAGGCCGCGGAGAAGGCCGGAGACCCTGTGGGCAGGAGGGTCTTCACGACCCTCCGCGACGAGGAGCATGGCCACGTGGCCTACCTCGAGAACTGCCTCCTGACATGGCTCGAAAAGGGGATCGTCACCGGAGAAGGGCTGCAGACCGTCGTGCCGTCGCTCGGCACCATCAGGGCAGGGATAGACCGGCTCAGGTCAGAGGTCGAGCCGCGAGGAGCCAGCGAGGCCGAGGTGGCCCTGCTCAGGAGGGCGCTCGAGGTCGAGGTGGAGACGAGCCGCTTCTACGCGGACCTCGTGCTGGTCCTGCCGCCCGAGGGACGGAAGCTCTTCCAGCGGTTCGTCGAGATAGAGGGCGGTCACCAGGCCATCGTTCAGGCGGAGATCGACTCGGTGACGGGCCTGGGCTACTGGTTCGACTTCCAGGAGTTCAAGCTGGAGGCTGGCTGAGGCCCAGGCGCAGTCCTGCCTCGAGCACGCTGGCCGCGCCCGGGCCGAGCACTCCCTCGAGCGATCCGACGAACTCGCGGTGAGGGCGTCCGCGCCTGTAGGCCGGCTCGCGCGGGGGGTGCCTGAGCCAGCGCTCCATCAGGTCCACCCTCGGCGATGCAAGGATCGAGCACGAGAAGAGAGCTAGATCCCGCGACCTCGCGAGGCACGAGCCCGCGATCTTCCTGTCATCTGGGCCCAGCACGAGATCGGAAATGCCTGCCATGCGGACGCCTGTGATGCCGCACCTCGCGAGCCCTTCGACCAGCCAGGCACCGAGCGCGTCGTAGATCGCCCTGATCCGCCCGATCCCAGGGGATCGCATGGAGACGGCCACGACCACGCTGCCGGGGTCCACGACCACTGCGCACCCCCCGCCCTGCCGTCTGAGGACCAGTGCGTCGTCCGCGCGGCAGGCGTCCAGGTCCAGCTCGACCTCAGGCCTGCTCCCGCGCCCCAGGACGACTGCCGTCGGTCCCGGCCTGTACACGGCCACGCGGGTCCTGCCGTCCTCGGCCGTGGCGCCCGCGATACCGACATCGGCATCGTATGCCCCGATCTCCAAGGGCTGCCTCAGCCCTTGCCCGCGGGCGCCAAGTGGATGGGCGTGCCGGCCGCCATCTCCGCGGCCTCCATCAGCGATTCCGACATGGTCGGATGCGGGTGTATGGTGGCGACGAGGTCCTCGAGCGTCGCGCCCATCTCTATGGCCAGCGTGCCTTCGGACACGAGCTCGGATGCGGATGGCCCGACCATGGCCATGCCCAGGATGAGCTTCGTGTCCGGCTCCGTGATGACCTTGACGAAGCCCTCGGTGCGGCCCAGGGTGCGCGCGCGGCCGAGCGCCGAGAGCGGGAACCTGCCCACGAGCACCTTGCGTCCCTGCTTCTCGGCCTCGGTCTCGGTGAGGCCCGTCCATGCCATCTCGGGATCCGTGAAGACGACCGCCGGGACCGCCCTGTTGTCGAAGGCCGACGGCAGGCCCGAGATGACCTCGGCCGCCACCTTGCCTTCCCTCGAGGCCTTGTGCGCGAGCATGGGTCCGTGCGAGACGTCCCCGATCGCGTGGATGTGCGGCACGCCGGTCCGGGTGGACTGGTCGGTGTCCACGAAGCCGCGTCCATCCACCGCTATCCCGGCCTTCTCGAGACCTATCCCGTCCGTGTTGGGGCGGCGCCCGACCGCGACCAGGACCTCCTGGAACTCCCTCACCTCGCTCTTGCCCTTGTGCTCGATCGTCACTGCAAAGCCGCCGGCGGACTTCTCGATGCCCTTCACGCCCGAGTCCACCAGCAGTCCCTCGAAGCGCTTCTCCGCCACCCTGGACACGACCCTCACGAGGTCGGGATCCGCCCCGACCAGGAGCCGCGGGCTCCACTCCACCATGGTCACGCGCGAGCCGAGCCCCGCGTACGCCGTGCCCAGCTCCATTCCGATGTAGCCGCCGCCCACGACGAGCAGCGTCTCCGGGATCCGCGGCAGGCGCAGGGCGTCGGCGGACGACCATACCGGCAGGCCGTAGGCTGGCTGGATCTCGTTGATGCGCGACCCGGTCGCAACGATGCAGCTGCGGAAATCGATCCCGGCCACCTCGCCCTCGACGGCCAGCGACCTCGGACCGGTGAAGCGCGCCTTCCCTTGGATCACGTTCACGCCGCGCCTCGCGAGCAGGCCCGACACCCCCTTCGTGAGCCCGTCCACGACCGTGCCCACCCACTGCCGGACCGCGTCCGGATCGATCCGCGCCTCGCCGAAGCTGATTCCGATCTTCCTGGCCTCGCGTGCCATGTCCAGCACGCCGGCGGCGTGGATGAGCGCCTTGGAGGGGATGCACCCCTCGGTCAGGCACACGCCTCCCGGGCGCTCGCGCTCCTCGACGAGCGTGACCTCGCGGCCGAGGTCGGCGGCCCGGATCGCTGCCACGTACCCGCCCGGGCCGCCGCCTATCACGACCAGCTCGGTCTCGATCCTCAGGCTTCCCATCACCATGGCGGCCTCCTGCGGGGTCTCGCCCCTCCTAGGTGTCCAGCAGCAGCAGGTCGGGATCGGACAGGTGACGCACGAGCTCGCTCACGAACCGGGCGGCGTCGCCGCCGTCCGCGATCCTGTGGTCGAACGAGAGGGAGAGCGGCAGGACCTTGGCGATCACGATCCTCCCGTCCCTGACCACCGGCTTCTCCTGAACCTTGCCCATGCCGAGGATCGCGACCTCCGGGTAGTTGATCGCCGCGATGAGCGCTGTGCCGCCCATGGGCCCGACGTTCGTGATCGTGAACGTGCCGCCCCGGAGATCGCTCACGTCCAGACGCCCCTCCCTGCCCCGGACCGCTATGTCGTGGATGTCGTGCGCGAGATCCAGGATCGACTTCCTGTCCGCGTCACGCACGATCGGGACCACGAGCCCCTTTCCCGTGTCCACCGCGATCCCGATGTTGAAGTACTTCTTGAAGATGATCTCCTCCTTGAACGGATCGATCGAGGCGTTGAAGGAGGGCGCGGCGCGCAGCCCGGCGGTCACGGCCTTGACCACGAATGCCAGCAGCGTGAGGTGCGCGTCGCCTGCCTTGTCGTGCTCCTTGCGGAACTTCTGGCGGAAGTCCTCCAGCCGGGTCACGTCCGCCTCGTCCATGTGCGTCACGTGAGGGATCAGGATCTTCGACGTGACCATCTTGTGGGCGACCTTCCGGCGAATGGACCTGAGCGGCTCCACCTCGACCTTGCCCCACTGGGAGAAGTCCGGCAGCGGATCCAGGTCGAGGAAAGGGATCGCGGTCGCAGGGTGCGCGGCGAACCCGGTCGCGGGAGAGGCCTCGGCGTGGGTGGCTCCTGACGTCCCTGCGTGCCGCTTCACGTCTTCGGGAGTGACCCGTCCTGCCGGGCCGCTGGGGGACACCTCCTCTATCCTGACGCCCATCTCCCTGGCGAGTCTCCTGGTCGCCGGGGCGGCAGGAACGGGCCCTGGAGGGGCCAGAGGCCTCGCAAGGGTAGCGTCCTGGCCGGAGGGCCCAGGAGCGCCTGCGCGGGGTGCGACCGGCGCGGAAGCCCGGGGGGAGGCCCCCGGTGACGCATCCGGCTTCGCGGATCCGGTCGCGGGGGCTGTCTGGTCCCCGACCCCGTCGTCGATCACCGCGATCACGGTCCCTACCGTCACGACGTCCCCGACCTTGGCGGCGATGATAGCCACCCTGCCGCTGGCCGGCGACGGTATGGTCACGGCTGCCTTGTCCGTCTCCACGTCCACGAGAGGCGCCTCGGCCTTCACCGTGTCGCCCTCGGCGACGTGCCACTTCAGTATCTCCCCCTCGTGCACGCCCTCGCCCAGGTCCGGTAGCTTGAGTTGATACATCTATCGTCCCTCGCTCACCTGTAGTCCAGGGTCTCCTCGAGTCCGCGCCGTATCCTGCCGGCCGTCGGAATGTAGCTGTTCTCACGCCCGAAGTAAGGCGTGACCACGTCGTATCCGGTGATCCGCTTCACCGGCGCCTCGAGCCTGTCGAGCACGCGGTCGTTTAGCTGGGCCACCACCTCGGATGCCACGCCGAAGCTCCTCGGCGCTTCCTGCACGACCGCCGCCCTTCCGGTCTTGCCCACGGAGCGAGCGATCGCACCGCCGTCGAGTGGCGATATCGTGAGGAGGTCCACGACCTCCACCGAGACCCCGCGCGCCTTCTCGATCTCCTCGACCGCGGCGAGGACCGGCCGGATCATGGCCCCGTAGGACACGACGGTCAGGTCCCGGCCTTCCCGCATCACCTGGGCCTTGCCTATCTCCATGACCTCCGGGATCTCGGGAACCTCCTCGCGGAACGCCCTGTAGGAGCGCTTCGGCTCCATGAAGACGACCGGATCCGGGTCGCGGATGGCTGCCGCGAGGAGGGACCTCGCGTTTCTTGGGCTCGAGGGAATCACGACCTTCATTCCCGGAGTGTGCGCCCAGTAGGCTTCACGGCTCTCGGAGTGGTGCTCGAGGGCCCTGACCCCGGCGCCGTAGGGCATGCGGACCACCAGGGGCACGGAAAGCCTGCCCTGGGACCTCGAACGGAGACGGGACGCGTGTCCCTCGAGCTGGTGCATCATGAGGTACGAGAATCCGCAGAACTGCATCTCGGCGACGGGCCTCAGCCCTGCCAGGGCCATGCCGATGGAGGTGCCTAAGATCCCGGACTCGGCGAGCGGCGTATCGATCACGCGGGCCGCCCCGAACTTGGCGAAGAGGCCCGCAGTGACCCTGAACACGCCCTCGTCCACGCCGACGTCCTCCCCGAGGACCACAACGGACGGATCTCGCTCCATCTCCTCGTGGAGCGCCAGGTTGATGGCCTG
>CAZGVR010000204.1:1774-7323 GCA_964528945.1 uncultured Myxococcales bacterium | reverse complement strand
TCGGCCGCCAGGCCGATCATGGCTATGACCCCTACCCACGTGGCCGTGGACAGGTTCGACCCGGTGAGGTGCATCAGCCAGACGCTCCCGACCAGCGAGAACGGCAAGGACAGGAGCACGATCAGGATCTTCGGGATGCTCCTCATGCTGAGATACAGGAGAAGCACGATCAGGCCGAGAGCCACCGGGATGGCGATCCGCATCCTCTTCTCCATGTCCTGCATGAGCTCGTACTGGCCGGTCCAGCGCAGCCTGTAGCCCGGCGGCACCGTGAGCTTGGCCGCGAGGACTCGCTTGGCCTCGTCCACGAAGCCGCCGATGTCCCTCTTCGACGAATCCACGTCCACGTACACGTAACCGGCGAGCATCCCGTCCTCGTCCTTGATCATGGGTGGGCCCTCGGAGATCCTCACGTCCGCGACCTGCCCAAGCGTAACGTACTGGACGGACGGGCCAGCGGCCTCGGGCGAGTCGCCGCCGGCGCCGAATCCGGATGACGGAACGCCACTGCCGCCGTCCGTGCCGCGACCCTGACCCCCCATGCTTCCACCCGCCCCGCCCATGGGTGCACCGGCACCGCTCATGCCTGCAGAGGACCCACCTCCGCCGCCAACGGCAGCCCCCATGTCGGCCCCGCCGCCGCTCGAGGCCCTTCCGACCAGCACCTCCCGCAGCTTCTCGAGCGAGTCCCTCGAGTCCCTCTGGTAGCGCACGCTGATCGTGTACCGGTTCCTGCCGTCCAGCGTGACGCCGACATCGCTCCCACCCACCGCGTCCTCGATCGCCCGCTCCACGTCGCCCACTCCGAGCCCGTACCGCGCGGCCTTCTCCCTGTCCGGCACGACGTCCACGTAGAGCCCGCCGAGGTTCCTCTCCGAGTACACGCTCCTCACGCCCACGAGCCCGGAGAGCAGCCGCTCGATCTCGATGCCGATCTTCTCCGTCTCGCCCAGGTCAGGGCCCAGGATCTTGATGCCAACGGGGGTCCGAATGCCCGTTGCCTGCATGTCGATGCGGGCCTTGATTGGCATGGTCCAGGCGTCGGTCCATCCGGGGATGTCCATGCCCGCGTTCATCTCCGCGATCAGGTCCTGCATCTTCATCGTGCGCTCGTCCGGCCAGATCCGCCCGAGGAGCGGCACGGCGAACCCGGGCGCCCGTCCCGACCAGAATCGTTCCACGCGCACCTTGCGCCATTCGTCCCGCGGCTTGAGCTTGACCACGGTCTCGATCATGGAGAGCGGCGCTGGATCCGTTGCGGTCTCGGCCCGCCCTGCCTTTCCCTGCACCGACTCGACCTCTGGAATGGCCGCGAGGATCGCGTCCTGCGCCTGCAGGCTCCTCCTCGCCTCCTCGATCGAGATGTTCGGGAGAGTGGTCGGCATGTACAGCACGTCCCCTTCTTCCATCGGCGGCATGAACTCGCTGCCCAGCCTCATCGCAACCGGGACCGCGGACGCGACCGCGAACGCGCCGATGAGGACCGTGGTGATGGGCCGCTTCAGCGCGACCCAGACGAACGGCTCGTATACGCCGATCAGCGCCCTGCTGACCGGATGCCGCGCCTCGCTGTGTATCTTTCCCCTCACCAGCCAGCGCATGAGCACGGGCGATAGGGTCACGGCCACGACGGCAGAGAAGAACATCGCGAACGTCTTGGTGTAGGCCAGTGGGTGGAACAGCTTGCCAGCCTGCCCGGTCAGGGCGAAGACCGGGAGGAACGCGACCGTGATCACGAGGAGCGAGAAGAAGATGGCCGGACCGACCTCCTGCGCCGACTCGACCATGATCGCGTTCCTGTCGGATCCGGGTCCGGCACGCTCGAGCCTCTTGTGGGCGTTCTCCACGATCACGATGCTCGCGTCCACCATGGCGCCGATCGCGATCGCGATGCCGCCGAGGCTCATGATGTTGGACGAGACCCCGAGCAGGCGCATGGGGATGAACGCGAGCAGCACGGCTACGGGCAGCGTGAGGATCGGGACGAGCGAGCTCCTTACGTGCAGCAGGAAGACGAGGATGACGATCGCGACCACCACGCCCTCCTCGAGCAGGGTCCCCGTGAGCGTCTCGATCGCCCTCGAGATCAGGCCCGACCGGTCGTAGGTCGTCACGATCTCGACGCCGTCCGGGAGCGACGGCCGGATCTCGGCGATCCGGCTCTTCACTCCCCGGATCACGTCCAGGGCGTTCTCGCCGTGCCGCATCACGACAATCCCGCCCACTGCCTCGCCCTGGCCGCCCAGGTCCGAGATCCCGCGCCGGGTATCGCCGCCGAAGCTCGCCCTGCCGAGATCCTTCACGAGGACCGGCGACCCGCTCCCAGACCCCCTGACCGCCACGCTCTCTATGTCCTCGAGGGTCTTCACGTACCCCTTGCCGCGCACGTAGTACTCCCTCGACGACATCTCGAGGATCCCCCCGCCCGCGTCCCCGCTGCTCGACCTGATCGCGGCAACCACCTCGTCCAGGGTCACGCCGTGCGCGAGCAGCGCTTCCGGATCCAGGGAGACCTGGAACTGCTTCTCGAACCCGCCCAGCGACGCGACCTCGGCCACGCCCGGCACGCTCTCCAGGGCGTACCTGAGGTTGAAGTCCTGGTACGAGCGCAGATCCGCGAGATCGTGCTTGCCGCTCCTGTCCACGAGCGCGTACTGGAACACCCAACCGAGCGAGGTCGCGTCCGGCCCCAGCACCGGGCTCGCACCGGGCGGCAAGTTCGCCGAGATCGACGGGAGGTACTCGGATACGCGGCTGCGTGCCCAGTAGATGTCGGTCACGTCGTCGAACACGACGTACACGAAGCTCATCCCGAACATCGAGTACCCGCGGACGTACTTCACGTGCGGGGCGGAGATCATTCGAGAAACGATCGGGTAGGTGACCTGGTCCTCGACGAGGTCCGGGCTCCTGCCCATCCACTCCGTGAAGACGATGACCTGCGTCTCGGAGAGGTCGGGGATCGCGTCGAGCGGCAGGTTCCTCATGGAAGCCCAGGAGGCGGCCAGCGCGATGGCGTAGAACGCGAGGACCGCGATCGGGTTATCTGCGCACCAGCCGATGACCCTCCTGATCACCTGGGACCCTCCCCACCCATGGCCCCGCTCGCGTCCCCCGCACCTCCCGCCGCGGCATCTCCATGACCGGTGCCGTGGCCAGCACCGGGGCCCGCCGAGATCTCCCCGAACCCAGATGCGGCCGCCTTCAGCTTGCTCTCCGAGTCGAGCAGGAAGTTGCCGGTGGCGACCACGCTCTCTCCCTCGACGACGCCCGAGAGTATCTGCACCATGCCGCCGTAGCTGACCCCGACGGTCACTATCCTCGGCTCGAAGTGCCCACCGCCGTTGTCCACGAACACGTAGTTCACCTTGCCGCCGGACACGATCGTGCCCTCGGGCAATGCCACGCCCTCGACCGGCTCGATCCCTATCCGCGCCTTGCCCCACATCCCCGGCGCGAGCTTGCCATCAGGGTTCGGGATGACGATCCTCACCTCGCGGCTGCGGAGGGCCGGATCGAGGACCGGCATGACCTGGTCTATCCTGCCCACGAACTCCTCGCCGGGCATGGCGTCGGTCTCGAACCTGACCTCGTCCCCCACCTTCACGAGGGCCGAGAGATCCTGATGCACTTTCACCGCGACCCAGACGGTCGAGAGATCCGCGACCTCCAGCACCTCGCTCCCGGGCGAGACGAACATGCCGTCGTAGACGTCCTTGGCGATCACGTGCCCACCCGCCGGTGCCATCACCGGGACCGTCTTCGACGGCTTCAGGGTCTTCTCCAGGCTGGCGATCATCCCTGAGGGGACCCCGAGTATCTCCAGCTTGGTCCGCGCCGCGTCCTTCTGTATGGACATGGACGTGGAGCCGCCCGAGATCTGGGCCGAGGCGGCCAGGAGCAGCAGGTATTCCTGCTGTGCCTGGAACGCGTCCGGGCTGTAGAGCCGGAAAAGGACCTGCCCCTTCTTCACCTTCACGCCGGTCCTTTTCACCTTGAGCCCGGTCACCCATCCCGAGGTCCTGGTGTGCACCCTCGAGACGGGCTCCTCTGGCACCTCCACCACGGAGTACGACTCTACCTCTGGCACGAGGCTCGTCCGGCCCGCCTTCACGGTCTTCACGCCGATCAGCTGGATCTTGTCCGACTCCAGGTGCACGGACGCCATCCCGGTTGGCACTGACTCGCGTGCCGCCCCGACCGCCTGATCGGCTGCTCCATCCCCGGACCCGTGGCTGCCCGCCGGTATCGGCACGAGCGACATCCCGCAGATCGGGCAGTCCCCGGGGTGATCGGAAATGTAGTTCGTGTGCATGGGGCAGTGGTAGAGCGTCTTCGCCTCCTCGGTCTTTCCCCACAGGAGCCGCGAGATCCCGGTATACCGCGTCACGGAGTACACTGCGGCCGCAGCCACGATCGCGAGGATCACCCATCGGGCGACGGCCATGAACCCGGTGAACCTGGGCACCCGCCCTGCGGGGGCCTCGACCGCCTGCTCGTCCTGCACGGCCGCACCCTACTTCTTCGGTACGAGGTTCATGCCGCACTTGGGGCACTTGCCCGGTTGGTCCGACACGACCTCGGGGTGCATGGGGCAGGAGTACGTCACGCCGACCTCCACGCCGGCCGGTCGGTCCTTCACGCCGCCCTGGCCTGCCCTGCACGCCTGCAGAGTGAATGCCCCGGCAGCTAGCACGACCGAGATCGCGGCTATCGCCACGGTCGAGACCATCGTTCCATTCCCCTTGGCCTTCATGTCCTTCATCTCGGATCCTCCTTGCTGCGGCATTGCATCACGTCCACCAGTCGGCGGGCGGCACGCCGAGAGCTCTGTACCATCTCGCCCTCGCACGCGCGTGATCGCCCTCCATCTCGACCCTCGTCTTGGTCGCCTCCTCCAGGTTTTCGAGCGCCTGGATCGCCGCCGACAGATCCACGCTCCCAGTCGAGTACGCGGCGAGCGCCAGCTCCCAGGCCAGGTTCGCCTGCGGTATCACCTTGCTCACGAGGGCCGCGTGCCCGGCCTGGATCGTGGCGATCCCGGCCCAGGCCGCCGCGACCTCCCCCTTCACGGCTACGGCGACCTCCTCCTGCTCGAACGACATCGCGATGAGGCTCTTCTCGTTCGTCTCCACCCCCGACGCGTACTTCTTCGTCCAGAGGGGGATGGTGATCCCCGCGGAGATCATCAGGGCGTCCTTGCCCATGAGCCCCATGGGCTTGTTCGATTTGTACGCGTACCCTGCGGAGATGGTCATCATGGGGTAGTAGGCGTCCTTGGCGACCTTGCCCTCGGCCTTCATGGCCGCTATCTCGGCGTCCACGATCGCGATCCCGGGGCTCGCCTGCACCGCCTGCGCCATGGCCTCCTCGGTGTCCGCGTGGATCTCCTCGTAGGCCGGGAGCACGAGGCGAGCGTCCTCGAGCGCGCCCGGCTCCAAGCCTGCCATGACCTCGATCATGGCCTTCTCGGCGGCCAGGCCCGCTTCCATGGCCTCGCGCTCCCCCTTCAGCATCTCCACCCCCACTCCGGCGAGCGCGGCCACGAG
>CAZGVR010000204.1:0-1764 GCA_964528945.1 uncultured Myxococcales bacterium | reverse complement strand
TTGAGGCGCTGCCGCTGCCGGACGAGGACACGCTCGCGGCCGCGTCCGCCCTGGTCGCCGCCTGGTCCTCGAGATGCTCGATGGCGGCTATCTCCTCCTGCATCGTCGCGGCCGCGATGTAACGGTCCGCCACCTCCCATGCGATCATCAGCACGTCGGCCTTGGACATCTCCTTCACGGCAGCGGCGTTCTTGGACTCGACGTCGGCCATGTGCTGGGGCTCCTTGGACAGGGGGAAGCTCTGGGAGACCATGAAGGTGGCCTCGGGGAACGCCAGCGGATCCGTGAACGGCGTCGCGGTCCCGGCGTCGATCATGGGCTCCGGGACCTTGGGGATCGAGGCCTTCTTCGCCTCGAACGCCTTCGCCTTGTGCGCTAGCTTGTCGATCTCGGGCCTGTTCGCGAGCGCCAGGGCAACGACCTCGGTGACCGTCACGGTCGATGTCCATGCCGGGGACCCTGCCACGCCGTCCGCCTTGCCCGCATCCGACTTCCCGACACCGGCCGGCCCTTGTTCCACTGCCCTTGCGGCAGCAGGCGCAAGGCTTGCGATCGCCAGCGCCGCGATCGATACCGCAGCTACCCGGGATCTCAACGGGAATCTCGCTGCCTTCGAGGACCTGTCGTTCATTGGATCGGCTTTCCCCTGCTCATCCATCCGGTCATCTCCAAGCACCTATCAGCACATGCCGTGCAATGTCACGGCCTGTCTGAACCACCCACGATCCCGCAGGATGAGAGAAGGCCTGCGCATCGGCTGCGCAGACGGGCAATCCTACCCCTGGGTTCGCGCACCGGATGCGCACCGCGAACCTCTGCGATTCGATGTTACCGGAAGGAAGGCGCGATCACCTGTGGGCCCACGTCCGCGAGCGTCCTGCACCCAGTCATGAGCATTGCCTGGGCCAGCACCGCGCCGAGCCGCTCCATCTGCATGCGCACGCCAGGGGCGCGGCCGCCGATGCTGGCGCGCACCAGGTCCCTGCCCACCAGCACCGCGTCCGCTCCTAGCGCCAGCATCTTGAGCACGTCGTAGCCGCTCCGGACCCCGCCGTCGGCCGTGATCGCGGCCCTGCCGGCAACCCTCTCCGCAATGCCGGGCAGGACCTCGGCAACGCCCGGAGTGCAGTCGAGCACCCGCCCGCCGTGGTTGCTCACTGCGATACAGCTGACGCCCGCCTCCAGGCAAGCCTCGGCGTCGTCCGGATCCATGACGCCCTTGACTATGAACGGCAGGCGCGTGGCATTGACCAGGGCCTCCAAGTCCTTCCCGCTCTTCCTGAAGACCGGCTTGCCTGCCCTGGCGAAGTTGGTGGAGCCGAAGCCGTCGAGGTCCACGCCCACGGCCAGGCAGCCGGCGTCCTCTGCGGCGCGGATCAGCCCGAGCAGCGGCTCCTGCGCCCTGGGCTTGAAGATCTGGATGCCGCGGCCGCTCACGCGGCGTATGGACGCGAGCCCCCAGTGGGACGCGTCCTCCGCGTAGATGTGCGTGTCGCCCCTCCAGCCGATCGTGCCCGCGTCCGCGCACCCCCTGCTGCAGGCATCGCAGAACTCCTCCTCGGTGATAGCCCCGTACGAGCCCACGCCGCTGGTAGACGCTCCCATCACGGGCATGGAGAGCCTTGCGCCCAGGAAGTCCAGACTCGTGTCCGGCAGGAAGTGCTCGCCGAGGACCCTGGTTCCGAGGCGGATGCGAGCGAGCGACTCGACGTTGTTGCGGAACGAGGTCCCGGTGCCTGCGCCGCCCATGCGGATCGGGCTGCC
>CAZGVR010000203.1:0-7330 GCA_964528945.1 uncultured Myxococcales bacterium | reverse complement strand
GAGGGGGTGCGAGTGTACGTGCCCTACGGTCGCGACTGGACCGGGTACTCGGTGAGGCGGCTGAGGGAGAACCCGCGGGTGGCCAGCCACGTCCTCAGGGCCATGCTCGGGCTATAGGTCCTCGAGCATCTTCGAGCAGTCATCGCAGAGCTTGCCGCTCGAGTGGTCGAACGTGAGGACCGTTCCCTTGGCATCCTCCATGACGCAGCCCTTGTTGGGGCAGTGGGGGAGCCCGAGCGTGTGGCCGAACTCGTGGGTCGCGAGGTCGCGCAGGCGCTGCAGGTACTTCTCCTTCTTCTTTGCCGGCGGGATCTTCCCGAGCTTCTTCTTGATCCTGTACGTGGACACCACGGCCGCCGGCCCCGGGGAGTCCGCGAGGCCGCAGATCCCCCAGTCGTAGACGTTGCCCTTGGTGGTCGAGATGTCCTTCCTGGTGAGGCCCATGATGCGGTCCGAACCCTCCGGGAGCCTCGGCGCCAGCCATTCGAGGATCTTCTCGGCCCTGTACCGCTTGCGCGGCGCGTACCACGCCGACTGGGGAAGCGGCTGCGAAGGCAGGACGAGCACCGTCCAGGGGAAGGCCTTCTCGATGGACGCCTTCGCGGTCTCGACGGCCTCCTGGTCCACGTCGCCGAGCGGCAGCAGGGCGAGCTTTCCCGACCCCAGCGCGGCCGCGGCCCGAGCCGGAACGAGCGACGGGATCGAGAGCGCTGCAGCGGCGAGGGCCAGGGCGGCGATGCCTGCCCGGCCCCCAGCGCGGCTCGATGTGCTTCCTGGTTCCATGCACCTGAACTTGCTACAGGGCCCCGCCCGCGTAAAGCACCCCCTAGGCAGGGCGGGTGCCGGCGGAGCGCACCGCGAGCAGCACGATGGCCGCGGCCCATGCCAGGGCCGCGCCCGTGCAGAAGGCGGGCAACGGGCCGAGATGCTGGTACATGATCCCCATGAGGATGGACGAGGGCAGGGCGGCCAGCGCCACCGTGAAGTGGAAGAGGCCGAATGCCGTCCCTCGCGTGCCCTCGGCCACGAGGTCCGTGACGAGCGCGCGCTCCGCGCCCTCGGTGAGGCCGAAGTGGAGGCCGTAGACCGAGAACAGGACCCATATGTGCCAGGTCTCGGTCGCCAGCCCGAAGAGAAGGTAGACGGCGCCGTACACGATCCAGCCGGCGAATATGACGGTCCTGCGGCCTATCCGGTCGGAGAGCGCCCCAGCTGCAACTGACAGGGCGATCTTGCTGAGGTGCAGCACGATCCACAGGACCGGGAGCATCTGGAGCGAGACGCCCGCGTCCCTCGCCCTGAGCAGGAGGAAGGCGTCGGAGGAGTTGCCGAGCGTGAAGAGGAGGACCGACGCGAGGTACAGCCGGAACCTGGCGTCCGTGCCGCGCAGCGTGAGCCTGGGTGACTGACCCGGCTGGGCCGCGGCGGGCCGGGGCTGGCTCCCGGCGCGCGCCGCCGCCGAGGCGATGACCAGGGCGGCCATCACGAGGGCCCCGGGGACGATCGCCACCAGGAAGATCTGCCGCGGCTCGAGCCCGGCCCAGCCCATGAGCGCTAGCGCAACCAGCGGCCCGACGATCGCCCCGGCGTGGTCCATGGCGCGGTGGAAGCCGAACACCAGCCCCCTGTTGTCGGGGCCGGCCGCCTCCGCGAGCATGGCGTCCCTCGGCGCGGTCCTCAGGCCCTTTCCCAGCCTGTCGATGGAGCGGAGGACCACGACGTGCCACGCCGAGCCGGCCAGGCCCATGAGCGGGCGTGCGGCCACGGCGATCCCGTACCCGGCGAACAGCCAGGGCGTGCGCTTGCCTGTCCGGTCCGAGAACCAACCGCCGGCGAGCTTCAGGACCGCGGACAGGCTCTCCGCGATCCCCTCCATCATCCCGAGGACGGCGGCGCCGCCGCCCTGCAGGCCGACCAGGAAGGCCGGGAGCAGGGGGAGGATCATCTCGCTCGCCGCGTCGTTCAGGAGGCTCACGACACCGAGCGCGACCACGGTCCGCGTGAGGCCGAGCCTGCTCACCGTGGTCCGGTCCCGATCAGCGCAGCCAGGGGGATGGGAAGAGCCCGAGCTCGAGCACCAGCAGGAACGCGATGACGACGGCGGCGGTCATCTGGCCGGACCTGAGCGGGGTCGCGACGGGCTGGCCCTCCTCGGCCTCCTTCATGAACATCACGACCATGAGGCCGATGTAGTAGTAGGCGGAAACCACCGAGGCGATCATGCCGAGCACGGCCAGGTGGGTCAGCCCGCCCTGGACGGCCGCGGAGAATATGTACAGCTTGCCGAAGAACCCCGCCAGCGGCGGCAGCCCGAGCATCGAGAGCAGGAACACGGACAGGGCAGCCGCGAGCAGCGGGTTGCGCCTGCCGAACCCCCGCCAGTCCTCGATCGCCGTGGCCTCGGCCCCGTCCTTCACGGCCATGGACACCACGGCGAAGGCGCCCGCGTTTGCCGCGAGGTACGTGAACAGGTAGTAGAGCACGCCGCCCACGGCCTGGTCGCCCTGCTTCCACATCGTGACCACGCCGACGAGGAGGTATCCGGCGTGCGCGATCGACGAGTAGGCGAGCATTCGCTTCACGTTCTTCTGCCCCAGGGCGGCCATGTTGCCCCAGAACATGGTGAGGACCGCCAGCACCGAGAGGACCGAGGCCCAGCCGAAGGGAGGCCCGCCAAGGATCGGGTTCACCAGAACCGACTGGAAGAAGCGGAGCATGGCAATGAAGGCCGCGGCCTTCACCACCCCGGCCATGTAGCTGGTCGCGGGGGTGGGCGCCCCCTGGTAGGCGTCCGGCGTCCACATGTGGAACGGCACGGCCGAGACCTTGAACGCGAGCCCCACAACGACCAGGGTCGAGCCGAGCATCACGGTCGGGAGGGCAGAGCGGGTCGCATCCAGGGCCCGTCCCATGTCCTCGAAGCTCAGCGCCCCGGTTTCGCCGTAAAGGAACGCGAGCCCGTAGAGGAGAAGGGCGGAGGCGAACGCCCCCATGAGGAAGTACTTGACCGCTCCCTCCGTGGACAGCGGGGACGCCCTCCGGAACCCGGTCAGGATGTACACGCCGAGGCTCATGGTCTCGAGCGCGAGGAAGAGCATCACGAAGCTCGTCGAGGCGACGAGGAGCATCGCGCCGCACGTGGCCAGCATCATGACGGCGTGGAACTGCCCGTCGTCCGCCCTGAGCTCGTACAGGTGGCTGCCGCTCATGAGGGAGGCGAAAGTCCCGCCGAGGCAGGCGAGCATGAAGCCGAAGACTGCCATGCGATCCACGAGGAGGGCGCCGCCTATCTCGACGCCGTGTCCCAGCCACCCGCCGAACCACAGCACGGCCGAGAGGATGGCGGCCGCGCCCAGGATGGCGGCCGCGGCCAGGGCGCGGTCCGGGATCGTCTCGAACGCCGGCGGATCATGGGGTCGGGCACCCAGGGAGTGGACCGTCCTGAAGAGGCTGCCTGCGAGCTTGCCGCTCTTCTGCACGAGGGCGTCCACGAGCAGGATGCCGATGGCCCCTGCTGCCACCAGGAGGACCGGCGACAGGGCGATGAGCGTGGTGAACGTCATGGCTCACCTCCCGCTTGTGCGACCGGCACCGGTTTTCCCGGTGCCCCGGCCATGGGCGGCGCCAGCCTGGGCTTGGGAATTCCTTGCAGCTGGAGCGCCCCGGGCATGGCTCCGCCCGGCTTGACGGCAATGTCCCCGCGGCCCGAGCCGCCCTGCACGAGGCCCTTGGGGACCGTCCTGCGGAGCGGCATCGGCGGCGGCGCGACCGTGCCGGCCGGCGGTTCGGACCGGACCGGCTCGTATCTCGATCCGGGCGCGAGGAGCCATGCGAGCGGCGCCTCGACCGTGGTCCGCTCGGCCGTGGACGCGAGAGCCGCCTTCTCGAGGTAGTCCATGCGCATCAGCTCGACGGCGGGCTCGATCCTCGAGAGGAAGGGCGTGGGGAATAGCCCCATGGCGAAGATCAGCACGATGCCGGGCAGCAGGTAGGCCCACTCGCGCGCCGACAGGTCCGCCAGCTCCCTGTTCTTCGGGTTCTTGAGGCTGCCGAAGAAGACCCTGAGAACCACGGACAGCATGTAGACCGCTCCCAGGACGACCCCCGAGGCCGCGACCGCCGTCATCCAGCGAGCGTGGGGCAGGACCTTGGACTGGAACGTGCCCCAGAGGATGAGGAACTCGCCCACGAAGCCGTTGGTGGTCGGGAGGCCGATCGACGAGAGCGTGACGATGACGAAGATGGCCGCGTACGCGGGCATGACCTTGGCGATCCCGCCGAACTCCGAGATCAGGCGAGTGTGCCGCCGCTCGTAGATCACGCCGACGAGGAGGAAGAGCATGCCGGTGGAGACGCCGTGGTTCAGCATCTGGTAGATGGAGCCGGCGACCGCCCGGTTCTCGAGGGCGAACAGGCCGAGCATGCAGAAGCCCAGGTGCGCGACCGACGAGTACGCCACGAGCTTCTTGACGTCCTTCTGCATCCAGGCCACGAGCGACCCGAACACGATCCCGACTATCGCGAGGATCGCTATCGTCGGCCCCATCGCGTGGGAGGCGTGCGGGAAGAGCGGCATGGCGAAGCGGAGGAAGCCGTAGGTGCCCATCTTGAGGAGCACGCCTGCAAGGACCACGGACCCCGCGGTCGGGGCCTCGGTGTGGGCGTCCGGCAGCCAGGTGTGCAGCGGCCACAGAGGCACCTTGATCGCGAAGCTGAGCGCGAACGCGAGGAACAGCCAGAGCTGGATCGCTGGCGTGAGGACCAGCCTGCGGAGCTCCAGGTACCCGAAGGTCGTGGCGCCGGTCACGTGACGGAACTCGGACACGAGGTAGAGTATGGCCACGAACATGAGGGCCGATCCCGCCATCGTGAAGATGAAGAACTTCACGGTCGCGTAGATCCGGTTGTCGCCGCCCCAGACCCCTATGATCAGGTACATCGGGATGAGCATGAGCTCCCAGAACACGAAGAAGAGGAAGAGGTCCAGCGACAGCAGGGCGCCCAGCATGGACGTCTGGAGCAGGAAGAAGCTGAACAGGTACTCCCTGATGCGGTCCTTGATGTAGGAGTAGCTGGCAAGGATCACGATCGGGAGCAGCACGGTCGTGAGGAGCACCAGCCAGAGCGAGATGCCGTCGATGCCGACCGTGTACGAGATCCCGAACCGGGGGATCCACGGGATCGACTCGACCAGCTGGAACGTGCCCTGCGAGTAGTACGCGCGGAGCACGAGGAGCGAGAGCCCGAACATCGCCGTCGAGGCGAGGAGCGAGAACCCGTACATCGCCCTCTTCGCCGTCGCCGGGAAGAAGAGGATCACGATGCCGCACGCGAGCGGGGTGAGGACGAGCATGGTGAGGAGGTGCGTCATGTCATCCCTCCTTCCCGGGAACGCCGACCCTGACCTCGATGACCCTCTCCCTCTCGAAGCGCCACGGCGTCTTCACGCGGAGGATCGCCTTGTAGATCCCGGGTCCCGGGTACCTGTGCTCCACCACGGGCGACTTGGTCCAGACCTGCTCGAAGCCCTTCCAGGCCTCCTCGCCCTCCTTGCCCTGGCTGTCCCCGTCGAAGTCCCACGAGTACTCGTACGGGGCGTCCCGGTACGGGGCCGTGAACCGGACCGTACCGTCGCCGATGTCCTCGACCGTCATCCTGGTCCGCGGGTATGCGACCGCGACCAGGATGGCGACGAGGCCGACCGCCATGATGCCCACGTACCTCTGGACCGTCCCGCCGTGCACCCTGCGCAGGATCCATCCGCCCGAGAAGGCGAGCCATGCGGATCCCTCGATCATGAGCTTGTCGATGAGGAACCGGTCGAAGACCCTGTGGCACAGCGCGGCCAGCCACCCGAGCGGCCGGATTATCGCGAGCCCATAGAGCTCGTCCACCCACAGCTTGCCGTGCACCCAGCGGTAGAACCACGGGGCCGCGCCCGTGATCCTGCCGAGGACAGGGTTCTGGCCCTGTGAGTAGAGCGGCCAGGCAGAGCCGATGCCGATGGCCGCTGCCAGGACGCCGAGCCCCATGATGCCCCACTCGAGCCCATGGGAGTGGTGGCCCGCGTGGATCTCGGTCACGACCGGCGAGAGCCAGTGCTCGAACCAGTTCGGGATACCGCCCAGGCTCTGCCCGATCAAGGGGGGCAGGCCGATGTAGCCGCCAACGGCCGCCAGGCCGGCCAGGATCATCAGGGGAACTGTCATCGAGTAGGGCGACTCGTGGACCTTGTCCTTGAGCTCTGCCGGGCCGCGGAACTTGCCCCAGAACACCATCAGGTAGAGGCGCGTCATGTAGAACGCCGTCATGGCCGCGGTGACGAGGCTGAAGGCCCAGATGAACTTGGGCGCCCACGGAAGGTACGCGTTGGGATTGGCGAAGGCCCTCCAGATGATCTCGTCCTTGGAGAAGAAGCCCGACAGGAGCGGGATGCCCGAGATGGCCGCCACGCTCAGCGCAAAGGTCCAGTGCGTGTGCGGCATCTTGTGCCTGAGATCGCCCATCTCCCTGATGTCCTGCCGCTCGTGCATGCCGTGGATGACCGATCCGGATCCGAGGAACAGGCAGGCCTTGAAGAAGGCGTGGGTCATCAGGTGGAAGATCCCAGCCGAGAAGGCTCCCACGCCCACCGCGACGAACATGTAGCCGAGCTGGCTCACCGTCGAGTACGCGAGCACCTTCTTGATGTCGTTCTGCGCGAACCCTATGAGGGCCGCGGCGATCGCCGTGAAGGCCCCCACGAAGGCCACGACCGTCATGGCCGGCGGGCTCGCGAGGAAGAGGAAGTTCAGCCTGGCGACCATGTACACGCCGGCCGTGACCATGGTGGCCGCGTGGATCAGGGCCGAGACCGGGGTGGGGCCTGCCATGGCATCGGGCAGCCAGACGTACAGCGGGAGCTGGGCGGACTTGCCCGTTGCCCCGAGGAAGAGCAGGAGGCAGGCCATGGTGACCAGCGAGACGCTACCCAGGCCCAGGACGTTCACGTCCGGGGCCGCGGTGAGCAGGCCGAGGTTCGCCTTGATCCCGGCGAAGTCGAGGTGCCCGGTCGTCGATCCTATGATGAACAGCCCGAGCACGAACCCGAAGTCGCCGATCCGGTTCGTGATGAACGCCTTCTTTCCCGCGAGCGCCTTGGCGCGGTCCTCGTACCAGAACCCGATCAGGAGGTAGGAGCAGAGGCCCACGCCCTCCCACCCCACGAACAGGATGGCGAGGTTGTCGCCCAGCACGAGCGTGTTCATGAAGAACACGAACAGGTTCAGGTAGGTGAAGAACCTCCGGTAGGCCGGATCGTGGGCCATGTAGCCGGTCGAGGAGATGTGAA
>CAZGVR010000202.1:6492-7343 GCA_964528945.1 uncultured Myxococcales bacterium | reverse complement strand
CCCTGCGTGCCGGCGTGCACGGGCAAGAACTGCGGCGACGACGGCTGCGGCGGCTCGTGCGGCGCCCCTGCCCTCCGAAGCCTTGGCGGAGGAGGGTGCGCCGACTACCAGCAGTGCACCGAGGGCGTGTGCGTGGGCGAGCCCCCCTGCGACAACGACAGCATCGAGGCGGCCTTCCAGCAGACGACCATCGAAGACGCCGGCGGCGGCAACAAGGTGTTCATCCACCGCGAGTACAACTCCAGCTCCCTGCCGGTCGACGTGTTCGGCATCGAGGACTACCTGTTCGCCCCGTACAACGGCCCCACGACGCCGGGCGTCTACGACCTGGGGGGCCAGAACTACGAGGATTGCGCGCTGTGCGTGGTGGGTTCGACGGGCTGCTCCGACAGCACGTGCGCCAAGCGCTTCTTCATGAAAAGCGGCACCCTCGAGATCATCGACTACGGCGGAGCCGGCGGGCGCTTCAAGGCCGTGGTCCACGGCGTGCTCGAAGAGGTGACCATCAACCCGACCACCTTCCACTCCACCCCCGTGGTCGGAGGTGAGCGCTGGTGCTTCACCGACCACGTGATCGACGAGGCCGTCGTGGCCCCGGCGCGACTCGGCGAGGCCGTGGCCGACTTCACGCTGAACAACTGCTACGGCGAGCCCATGCAGTTCGCCAGCCTGAAGCTCAGCCGCGCCATCTGGATCACCGTGGTGGCGGGCTGGTGCCCCAGTTGCGCGGAGTGGCTGCCCAAGGTGTCGGCCAAGGTGAAGGAGTTGAAGGCCGCCGGCAAGCGCGTGACGCAGATCACCGTGCTCGGCGAGGACGCCAACTCCATGATGCCCACGGAGGCCTACTGCGT
>CAZGVR010000202.1:6124-6482 GCA_964528945.1 uncultured Myxococcales bacterium | reverse complement strand
CCTCGACCCGGCCAACGTCTACATCGACTGGCAATACGACGCCACGTTCTCGCACATCGATCCCTACCTCGGCCCCAGCGGTGAGTTCGCGATCCCCTTGGACGTGCTCGTGAAGGGCACGGGCCTCGTCTACACGTGGCACTCGGGGCTCGCGACGCCCGACCTCGACAGCGTGCTCACCACGCTGCTCAACGGCGACTAGGAGGCCCGGATGGCACGCTTTCTCGGGCTCTTCGCGCTGGGCTTCGGGCTCCTCGCGGTTTCGGCCTGCGGCGGCGGCGACGGCGGCGACCCAGGCACCGATGCCGCGCCCGCCACCGACACCTCCGGCGCGCTCGACACGGCCGGCGACGACACG
>CAZGVR010000202.1:5646-6114 GCA_964528945.1 uncultured Myxococcales bacterium | reverse complement strand
ACGCAACAAGATCGTGCTCGTCCGCGTGGACCACAACGTGGTCAAGAAGGGGCAGGTGAAGGATCCGTACAGGATCGACGCCACGCTGGGCACCCTGTACAGCATCGTCGAGCGCGGCGGCCGCCTGATCCTCATGACGCACGTCGGCCGCCCGCTCGACAAGAAGACCGGAGCCATAGCGGCCGGCGACGACACGTCGGCCTGCTCGCCTTCCTGCACCGGGAAGACCTGCGGCGAGGACGGCTGCGGCGGCGCGTGTGGCGCGTGTTACGACCAGCGCGGCGCGCTCGACGCGTCACTCTGCCAGGCCGGCACCTGCTGCGCGCCGCACTGCGCCGGAAAGACCTGCGGCGACAACGGCTGCGGCGGCGTGTGCGGCCTCTGCCCTCCGGGACAGGGCTGCCTCCAGGGCCAGGGCCAGTGGGTGGTGCTGCGACCCAGGCTGGACACGTGGCAGCCTCCGCCGGG
>CAZGVR010000202.1:977-5636 GCA_964528945.1 uncultured Myxococcales bacterium | reverse complement strand
TGGAGAGGAAGCTGCACACGCGGTTCGTCGTACCGGAGTTCCCGGTCTCGGCCGGGAACGGGATCCGGGAGATAGACACGTCGGTGAACTGGCTGCTGAAGGACCTGCGGGCTGGCACCATCGGCGGCATCTACCTGCCCAACACTCGCTGGTTCCAGGGCGAGGAGGCCAGGGACGGCAGCCGCGAGAGGTTCGCGATCCAGCTGGGAGGGCTCGCAGACATATACGTGAACGACGCCTTCGGGTCCTGGCAGCCGCACGCCTCGACGTTCGACGTGACCAGGCACCTGCCCAGCTTCGCGGGCTGGCTCATGCAGAAGGAGCTGTCGAACCTCAAGAAGGTCATGGAGCCCGAGCGTCCATTCGTCGCGGTCGTGGCCGGGGCGAAGTACGACACCAAGATCGGTCCGCTGAACCAGATCTACAGGAAGGTCGACCGCCTGATCCTGGGCGGCGTAATATACAATACCTACCTGTGCGCCCGGTACGGCATCAGGGTCGCGGGCGTGGAGGAGTCCGACATCGAGGCTGCCAGGGCACTGGTCGAGATGGACGTCGGCGCCAGGAAGATCGTGGAGCTTCCCCACGTCATCGAGTCGGACACGATCGAGGGGCGGTTCGCGGGCCGGTACAGGCGCCGGTCAGTCGCGGACTTCGAGGCCGGCCAGGAGTTCGGCTACTTCCTCGACGTCGCGCCCGAGTCGTTCGAGTCGCCCGAGATCGCCGAGGTGCTGAGGTCGGCCCGGACGATCTTCGTGAACGCGGTGATGGGGCTCACGCCGCACTTCTGCGAGGGGTCCCAGCTGCTGGACCGTACGTGCGACAGGAAGCGCCAGGCCCAGAAGCTGTACGGGGGGGGTGACACGCTGCAGGAGTTCAAGGACCTGAGCCCGGGCCTGTACCTGACCGCGCTGGACTCGGCGTCGTACTACTTCTTCACCGGTGGCGGCACCGTGCTCAAGGCCATAGAGGAGGGCACTCCCTACGGCCTCGCGCCCGTGAAGGCCCTCATGGAGAACGGCGGGCTCCGGCCCCCACGCTAGCTGCGCGGGCCAGTCTAGAGCAGGATCGCGGCGCGCTCGGCCAGGTCCGATCGCTCCCCGCGGGAGAGAGTGATGTGGCCGGCGAGCGGCTCTCCCCTGAACCGGTTGACCACGTGGACGAGCCCGTTGTTGGTCGAGTCCACGTAGGGGTTGTCTATCTGGTAGGGATCCCCGGTCAGCACGATCTTGGTCCCGTCTCCGACCCTGGTCACTATGGTCTTCACCTCGTGAGGCGTGAGGTTCTGGGCCTCGTCCACCAGGATGAACTGGCGCGGGATGGATCTCCCCCTGATGTAGGTGAGAGGCTCGATCTGCACGAGGTCGAGATCGAAGAGCTCCTGCGTGGTCCGGCCGCCCTTGTTGCCGCCCGAGGCGATGCCCAGCAGCAGCTCGAGGTTGTCGTGCACGGGCTGCATCCACGGCCTGAGCTTCTCCTCCACGCTGCCAGGCAGGTAGCCGATGTCGCGTCCCAGGGGGAAAACGGGCCGCGAGACCAGGAGCCGCTGGTAGGCCTGCTGCTCCGCGACCTCCTCCAGCCCGGCGGCGAGCGCGAGCAGCGTCTTGCCGGTTCCTGCCCGGCCCACCAGCGTGACGAGCCGCACCTGGTCGTCGAGCAGCAGCTCTAGGGCGAATCGCTGCTCCTTGTTCCTGGGCTTGACCCCCCAGACCGCGTTCGACCCCTTCCTGAGGAGCTGGACGGCCCTGGACTCCGGTCTCAGCCGGGCCAGCGCCGAGGCCTGGGGGTTCTCGCTGCTCGTGACCACTGCGAACGAGTTCGGCGGGAATGGCTCCTCCCCTTCTGGCCTCTCCGGGATCGGCACCTCGCCCTCGTCGTAGAGCGCGGCCAGCGCGCTGCCCGCAACGGTCAGGTCGAAGACGCCGCCGTACAGGTCCGAGATCTCGGTCTGCTCGACGTCGTAGTCCTCCACCTCGAGCCCCAGGGCCGCGCCCCGGATCCTGAGGTTGATGTCCTTCGATATGAAGACCAGCGGCGTCCCCGGCTCGTTCCTGCGGATCTCGAGCGCCGTCGCCAGGATGCGGTTGTCTGCCTTGTGCAGCGAGAGCGCGAACTCGGAAGGCAGCTCCGACTTGGCGAACGCCACCCTGAGCCTGCCTCCCTCGGTCCCCTCGATCGCCACCCCCTCGAGGATGTCGCCACCCCGCCGCAGCTCGTCGAGCTTCCGGGACACCTGCCTCGCGTTCCGCCCGAGCTCGGACAGGTCCTTCTTGAACCCGTCGATCTCCTCTATCACGTAGATGGGGATGATGACCTCGTTGTCCTCGAAGTTCGTGATCGAGCCGGGATCGTGCAGCAGGACGTTGGTGTCCAGGACGAAGTTCTTCTTCATGCGGCTCCTCGATTCTGGCGTGACCGACTCTAGCGGGTTCAGTCCTCCTTGACCACACCGATGTACGGCAGGTTCCGGTGGTGCTGGTCGTGGTCCAGCCCGTACCCCACGACGAACTCGTCCGGGATCTCGAATCCGATGTAGTCCACCGCAATGTCTATCTTCCTCCTCGAGGGCTTGGAGAGGAGCGCGCAGATCTCGAGCGAGGCCGGCCTCCGCGTGGCCAGGTTGCGGACCAGGTAGTCGAGCGTGAGCCCCGTGTCCACGATGTCCTCCACCACGACGACGTGCCTGCCCTCTATCGAGATGCCGAGGTCGATCTCGAGCTTGACGATGCCCGAGGACTCGGTCCCGTTCCCGTAGCTGCCGAGCGCGATGAAGTCCACGGTCGTGGGCACGGTCACGTGACGCGCCAGGTCCGCGAGGAAGACGAAGCAACCGCGCAGGACCCCCAGGAGGTGGACCTCGCGGCCCTCATGGCTCCTGCTCATGGCCGCGCCGAGCTCGGCCACGCGCCTGGCGATCGCCTCTTCGGTGATCTTGGCCTCTATCATGCCTCGCCTCCTCACACGAAAGCGTTCGTCATGATCTCCCCCAGCCCGCCCGCGCCCGGAACGATGTAGTGCCTGTCGGTGAGCCCCCTCTCCCTTTCCGGATGCGTGCCCGGCACGGTGAGGAGCACGTCCGGGTCGCTCATGCCCCTGTCGATGCGCGCCGCGTACACGACGAGGTCCGGCAGCTCGGCGCGGATCCGCCTGACGTACTCCGGTGTGATGATGAGGTGAATGGCTATGGTCCGGCTGGGACGATCCGCGACCTCGCGCTCGTACGTCCTGACGGTCTCGATCACGGATCCGCCCGTCGCGCCCATGGGATCCGGGATCAGCAGGATCGCTTTCCCGAAAGGGCCGCCGACCTTCGAGTACGTCACGGCGGCCCCTATCACCCTCTTCTCGTTGTCCACGACGCGCCCGACTCCGAAGTAGTCGTGCCTGACCGCGTTCCCATCCAGGAGGTCGGTCAGTGTGTCGAAGCAGACCTGCCCGGGCAGGATGCCGGCACGCGCCATGGAGGCCACGACCACCGGGGTGCCGGGATCGACGACCTCTCCCTCCCACACTCCCCGATCGGTCACGTCCGCCATGCGGGTCGCCACGCTGGTGCGCGTTCGCGGGAACTCGCACAGGGCGACCTCGAGGACGAGGGCCTCGTAGAGCTTCCTGACGAGGGCGTTGATCCTGGGCTGCACCGTGGTCCTCGCGCAAAGCCGCGCCAGGTAGGTCGCGATCACCGGGTCGTCCAGGATGTGGAAGCCAGGGCCGTACCTGTGCTCGATCTCGCGCGCGGTCCACGATCTCCCCTCGGTCATGGGGTCACCTCCCCGGGCGCTCCACGCGCCGCGTCAGCCTGGCGATCTCGATCCTCGCCGATTCGACGGCCTCGTCCGCGTCGATGCCGCGGACGCATCCTCCCTCGAGGACCCTGATCCCGTCGATCCACACGCCGGTCACGTTCCTCGAATCCATGGAGTAGACGATGCGGGTCCAGGGATCCGCGTCGGGTCCCGTCGAGTGGGCGGCGCGGGGGTCGAGGAGCACCAGGTCGGCCCTCATGCCGGGCTCGATCACCCCGACCTCTGCCCCGGCACCCAGGGCGGCCGCGCCCCCGCGCGTCGCCATCCTCACTATGTCCCTCGCAGGCAGCGCGCCCGGGCCGAGCCTCAGGGACTGGAGGTACCCGCAGAGACGCATCTCCTGGAAGATCGAAAGATTGTTGTTGCAGGCCGCGCCGTCCGAGGCGATTCCGACCTGGATGCCGGCCCCCATCATCTCGGGCACCCTGGCGATCCCGCTTCCGAGCTTCGCGTTCGATCCCGGGCAGTGCGCGACCCTGGCGCCGCTCGCCCGCAGCATCTCCATCTCGGACGGCGAGAGGTGAATCGCGTGGGCCAGCACTGTCGTGGGCCCGAGGAACCGGGCCCGCTCAAGGAAGGACATCGAATCCAGCCCGGTCCTGCGCCTCACCTGATCGACCTCTGCAGGGCTCTCGGACACGTGGGCCTGGAGGCCGCACCCCAGCCGCCGGAGGAGGGATTCCTGGCGCCACGGCGGCACGAACGGCGGCGCGTCGACCCGCGGCGCGTGCGTCTGCCGTGTCTCGTGGCCTGCGTCATGGGTGTCGGCGGTGGCCATGAACCTTCCCTAGATCTCCACGGTCGTCTCCTGCATCATCAGCCTCTTCCCGGTCATCACGAACGGCACGGCCGG
>CAZGVR010000202.1:0-967 GCA_964528945.1 uncultured Myxococcales bacterium | reverse complement strand
ACACGTGGGTCTGGAGGCCGCACCCCAGCCGCCGCGCCTCCTGCGCGGTCTCGGCGAGCAGGCCCTCGTCCACGCTCAGGAGGAATCGCGGGCTCATCACGTACGTGAGCCTGCCTCCGACGGCCCCGTGCCACGTCCTGGCGAGATCCACGGATCCCGAGAGCGCCTCGCCGCCGCTCTCGCCCAGATCCGCGGGCGCCCCGGAGTCGAGGTCCATCATGGCCTTGCCCGTGGCCAGCCTCAGCCCCAGCCTCCCGGCCTCCTCGAACACGACCTCGGTGTGCCTCACCGAGGCCATGTCGACCACGGCCGTGGTGCCCGAGGAGATCAGCTCGTGGATCCCGAGCCTGACCGAGGCGGCCATGCCCTGCCGGTCCAGGGCCGCCTCTAGCGGCCAGATCCTCGATCGCAGCCAGTCGAGGAGCGGGCGGTCCTCGGCCATGCCGCGGAAGATCGTCTGGCAGAGGTGAACGTGGGGCTGGACGAAGCCGGGCAGGAGCCACATTCCCGACGCCTCGACCACGTCGACGGTCCCGGCGGGCGCCGGCCCCCTGGCCTCGGCCATGGCGTCACGGCCGGAGGCCGAGGCGATCCGTCCTCCGGAGACGAGCACCTCCCCGTCCTCGTGAATCGTGCAGCGATAGTCCATCGTGAGGCCGGTCGCGCCGCGGATCAGGGTCTGCTTCAATGAGCCTCCACTTTCGGCCGGATCGATTATAGACTTTCCAAGGAAGGACGGAAGCCGATGAAGATCATCATGATGATTGTGGCCGCGCTCTCCCTGGCATGCTGCGGCTCGGGGAAGGGGGAGGACCCGGCCGACGACGCGGACGCGGGCGGCGAGGGCGTCTGGCGGGCCGACGTCGGGGACGCGCCGGACGAGGAGGCCGGGGACGGCGCGGGCGGCGTGTCAGCGGCGGCCATCGGGGGCCAGCAATACCTGAATGGGCTCGTCCCCCACCGGGAC
>CAZGVR010000201.1:0-7409 GCA_964528945.1 uncultured Myxococcales bacterium | reverse complement strand
GGTAGAGGGCGCGCGTTTTCGGATTGTCCAGAACCGCGTTCAGGACCGGCGCGTCCTCGCCGCCGGTGAGTATGGCGATCCGACGGATCTTGCCTGCGCCGGCGGCGCCGGCAGCCTGGCGCGTCTCCATCCTCTGTTTCATGAGACGGCAATCTAGCAGGATCGGACGAGGGGCGGAAGCCGGTCGCACGCCGGCGGCTCGGGGACTAGGATTCGAACCTAGATTGGAGGAGCCAGAATCCTCTGTCCTGCCGTTAGACGATCCCCGAAGTCGCTGCCTATATACGGGAATCGGTCACGGGCTGTCAATCGGGGAGGAGCTTCGCGGGGTTCATCATCTCCCTGGGGTCGAAGGACTCCTTCAGGGCCTCCAGCACCTCCAGGCCGCCCCCCAGCTCGGCGCGCATGGCGGCGGATTTGCTCATCCCGATCCCGTGGTGGTGGCTTATGGCGCCGCCCGCGGCCTGCGCGGCGGCCAGGCCGTCCTCCCAGATCGAGTCATAGAGCCTCAGCATGGCCTCGTCGTCCTGCGCCCTGGCCAGGAATGTGAAGTATATTGAGCATCCCTGCCTGTAGGCGTGCGACATGTGCGCCATCACCAGCGCTCGGTCGCCGATCGCCCCCACCACCCCCCTGTACATCGGGAGCACCCGGTCCCACGTGCCGCTGACCTCGAACGTATCCAGGAAGGCGCCCTGGGCGAAGACCTTTGACGGCCAGAAGGACACGGCGTACCGCCGGCCGTACCAGCTCTGGGCCGGCTCGTGCCCCAGGTCCTCGCCTCTCCGCTCGAGCATGCAGGACAGCGCGAGCTTCATCTCGTCGTCCGGCAGGGATCCGGGCCCCTCGAAGATCAGGATCATCAGCACGCCCTTGCCCAGGCTCCGCGAGGCTCGCTCGATCATCGGGCCGAAGATCGATGGCTTCCGGAGCACCATGCCGAGCCCGGCACCCGTGGCCTCCTTGAGCAGCGAGCGGACCCTTTCCGGCAACCTCGGACCCCGTCCCGACCCGTGGCTCATGCGCGCGACCAGCGTGTCGATCGGGTCGTAGAGCCTCAGGACGGCGGGCCGGAGGCCCATCCTCATCAGCTCGCGCATGCAGTCGACGCCCTCGCGCAACCCGGGGAAGAGGAGGCCGCGCATCACGCGCCTTTCCGGGAGGCCGTGGATGCGGATGGTCCCGTCGGTGACGATGCCCAGGATGCCCTCGCTGCCGAGGATCGCCTGGAGCCATCCCGGGCCCGGAGCACGGCCGGGAAAGCCCCTGGCCTCCCTCACCTCGCCGTCCGGCGTCACGACCCGGGCCCTGGAGATCATGTCCTCGATCTTCCCGTAGAGGCTCGAGCACTGGCCCGCGCCACGGGCCGCCATCCATCCGCCGAAGGTCGAGCACCATATGGACGCGGGGAAGTGGCCGGCCGTGAAGCCCTGGGCGTTCAGCGCATCCTCGAGATGCTGTCCCACCACGCCGGACTGCACGTCCACGGTCCGGTTGCCCGCATCGGGCTTGCCGATCCGGTCCATCCGCTTCATGTCCACGACCAGCCCGCCCCCCCTGGGGACGGCCCCGCCGCAGACGCCGGATCCTCCGCCGAAGGGCACGATCGGGATGCCGCGCTTGGCCGCGTACCTGACGACCTGCGCCACGTCCTCGACCGAACCCGGCCAGACTATCGCGTCCGGCGAGTAGACGCGATCCACGCCGGACCTGAGGAGGATCAGCGACCGCGGCCACATGTCCCTGCTGTAGACGAGCCTGTCGCGCTCCTCGCGCGACACGGCGTCCCTGCCCAGCATACGTTCCAGGTCCTTGAAGACCGTCGCGTGCATCCGGATCCATTCTTACCAGCCCGGTTGACAGCAATCAACCGCGCGCTAAGATCGGCCCATGCCGACGAACGATCAGCGAAGAGCGGCCAGGTTCGACGTGGATCTGGCGGCCGAGGTGAGGATGGGCAAGCGTATCGTGCCGGCCCGGACCAAGAACCTGAGCGAGACCGGCGTCTGCCTGCAGAGCCCCATGCCGTTCCAGGAGGGCGGGAACATCGACCTCGACCTGATCCTGACGGTGGACGGGATCGAGGACGTGAGCACGCCTCCGCTCGAGCTCGGCGCCTGCGTGGTCTGGACCACTCCGGGCAACGACAACGATCACCTCTCGGGACTCGAATTCTCGAACCTCGACGCGGAGAAGGCCAGCGTGCTCAAGGGCTATCTCGCACTGCTCAGGGACTGATCGCCCTCGGGCACCCGTCCTAGACGAACGGCCTCACGCGGAACACCGTCACGCCGGGCTTCCGTCCACCGGAGGAGATCGCGAGCATGATGGCCGCGCCCGTGAGCGCGACCGAGATCTGCGGGATCGAAGGCACTGCCGCGGCCATGGATGGACCCAGCATGACCGACGCCGTCATCGCGCCCACGACGAGGAAGGGCCGGAAGACGAGGAGATCCATGTCCGAGGCCTCTCCGCCCGCGCGCTCCCTGGCCATTCCCATGAGAACGAGGTAGATGGCGAGCACCTTCACCAGGAACAGGAACAGGCCCATGGCCGCGATCCTCGCGCCCGTCGGGGCCGTGACTGCGGCCTGCAGATCGGTGCCGCCGAGGAGGACATGGGCGACCACCGTGCAGGTGATCATCGTGTAGACCTGGTGCGCGAGGTGCCTGGGAAGCGACACGTCCCTCCGCTCGCCGAGCAGCGCCGACCACGCGGCCACGAACAGGAGGACGCATGCGAACGGATCCTGGAGGCCGTACCAGGTCCACGGCTCGACGCCCTGTCCCTCGGCCACCGACCCCAGCGACAGGCTCTCGGCGAACAGCCCGCGCCACACGAGGACCACGGCCACCGGGACCGGGGCCGCAAGGCAGGCGATG
This sequence comes from uncultured Myxococcales bacterium, assembly GCA_964528945.1. Lineage (GTDB taxonomy): Bacteria > Myxococcota_A > Polyangia > DRWM01 > DRWM01 > CAZGVR01. The sequence goes on along the minus strand of CAZGVR010000201.1, from coordinate 4,527 downwards.
GCGCGCCTCAGATGGGAGAGCGGCCGGGACTTGCCCTCGCGGCTCAGCCTGTAGCCGGCGAACCATGCGAGGACGACCAGGGTCGCGTACGCTGCGGCGAGGTGGATCCGGTCTCCCGAAGTGCCGAGGATGACCGCCCCGCCCGACGCCGTGGCTATTACCACGGGCAGGGCCACCACCGACTGCCTCCAGCGGGTGGAAGGAGGCTCGGCGCTCCCCGGGTCGTCCCCGAGCGAGACGATCCGGTCGTCGCGGCGACGCAGGCGCCTCGCAAGTCTGGCGAGCCACTCCCTCGTCCTGCGCCATGGGACGAAGACGAGCGCGAGCATCTCGCCCTGCAGGAGCACGAGGGCCAGGGCCACGGCGCCGGCCACGACCCAGACCGGGCTCACCGCCTGCGTCGCGGCCTTCCTGGGGATCGGCACGTCGTGGGCGGCCAGGCGGACCTCGCCGTCCTGTGCGCGCGCCACGACCCACCTGATGGAGGCGGCCTGCGGCGGCGGGAGGAGATCCGACTCCGAGTAGACGCGCATGCCGCGGGACACGACCAGCACGTCCCTGGCCTCCAGGCCTGCGCGTCCGGCCGGCCCGTTCTCCTCGACCGACTCGATCCTGTATCCACCGTCGGGATCGGGCCCGCCCCGGATGCCCATGCCCGCCAGGAACCGCGAAGCCTTCTTCTCGAGGCCGACCTCCCTCGTGTTGCCGTCCGGCTCGCTCCCCAGGATGTCCAGCACGACCCGGCCGCGGGAGGCCTCGATCCAGTCCGGCTTCACCCTCTCGGATGCGTGGAACAGGGCCCTGACCTCGCCCTCGAAGAGGGCGTGCCGGGCACCGACCCGCGCGAACTCCTCGGCCGGGAGAACCGTCGAGATCTCCTTCTCGGTGACGGCGTTCCCGCCGAAGGACAGCTCGATCGAGGTCACCGGCCTGCCCGGGGTGACCCAGCGGCCGTCCAGGACGACGGTCACGTCGCCGGGCACGAAGCCGTCCCCGAAGATCTTGAACTCCTCGCCGGCGAGGATCTCGCCAGCCTCGAACTGGTGGATGGTGGCGAGCCGGATGCTGTCGCCCCCCCGGACGCAGGAGATCGCGAGGAGGAGGGTCGCAACCATCACGATCGATCTCGGAGGTGCGATCCGCTCCCCAGTTGCCTTGTCGCGGCAGTAGCGCATATAAACCAATCTGTCCGGGAGACAGCGTCCCGCGGTCCCAATCATGCCAGACCGGAAAAAAACAGATCCAGTTCCGGCCGGTACGATCCCGGTGTCGGTGGGACGCATACTCGCGGCCGCGCTCGACGGCGCCCGTGGCGGCGCCTTCCCGGGGTCGGTGGAGCAGCCTTCGACGGGCGAGCTCGAGGGGACGGATCCGGCCCTGCTCCGCCAGCCTCTCGGGGAGATCCTGGTATCGGAGCTCCCGGACCTGGCCCTCGTCTTCCTCCACGGCACCGGCCTCTTGGGCGCGTCGCTCCCCGAGGTCACGGCGATGATCGACTTCCGGGACGAGTACGCGCGCCACAAGGACCTCTGGACGCATACTATCCGGGTCGTCGCCCAGGTCGATCCGGATCCGATCCTGCGGTGGGCGGCCCTCCTGCACGACATCGGGAAGGTCGCGACGCGAAGCTGCGACGAGCACGGCCGGATCCACTTCCTCGGACACGAGGTGGTCGGCGCCCGCATGTTCAGGAAGATCGCGCGGCGCCTCCGGTTCCCTGCCGACCAGGAGGAGAGGATCCGCTTCCTGATCCGGAACCACCTGCGCGCGGGCCAGTACGACCGGGACTGGACGGACTCCGCCGTGCGCCGGTTCGGCGTCGAGGTCGGGCCGGGCCTGGACGACCTGCTCTCCCTGTCCAGGGCGGACATCACGACCAAGTACGAGAGCCGCAAGAACAGGAACATCCAGCTCCTCGAGGAGCTGCTGGGCCGCGTTTCCGCCATCCGGGAGCAGGATGCCGTGCCGCCGGCGCTGCCCAAGGGTCTCGGCATCTCCATCATGGAACGCCACGGCCTCGAGCCCGGCCCCGTCCTCGGGAGGATCATGCACGCGCTCGAGGACCTGGTGAACCTGGGCGTCCTGCCACGTGGAGCCGGCCACCAGGTCTACCTCGATCACCTCGCCACCGATCCGCGCATCCTCGGCGATGCGCTCCCGGGAAGCTTCCATGCGGACCGTAAATGTTCTAAGAAGCCGGTTGACGATGACGGCGATGATGACACGTGAACAGGCATGGGCGCTGGTCACCTCGAAGCTGGAGACGCAGCATCTCCGGTCGCACATGCTTGCGACCGAGGCCTGCATGAGGGCCCTCGCGCGGAGGCTCGGCGAGGACGAGGATCTCTGGGGGATCACGGGGCTGGTGCACGACCTCGATCTCGACGTCGTGGGGAACGACATCGAGCGTCACGGCAAGGTGGGCGCGGAGTGGCTGCTCCTCGCCGGCTTCCCCGAGGATGTCGCGTCCGCGGTTCGCGTCCATGCCGGTCACGGCGAGCCCTCGACCAGGCTCGAGAAGGGGCTGGTGGCCGTGGACCCGATCACCGGCTTCATCGTGGCCGCGGCCCTGATCAGGCCCGACAGGAAGCTCGCTACGCTCGATGCCTCGAGCATCAGGAAGAGGATGAAGGAGAAGCGGTTCGCCGCCAACGTGAACCGCGACCAGATCCGGTCGGTGGAGGCGCTCGGCGTTACTACCGACGAATTCATCCTGCTCAGCCTGGAGGCCATGCGCGGCATCTCCGGAGAGATCGGCCTTTGAGGGGCACGCGTTGAGCGGCATCGAGGCCCGGCCGGACGCGCGGCAGGAGGTCCCGCCGCTGGACCTGCCGTACACGCTCGCGCTGGTGTTCTGGTCGGCGATGGTCGAGGTCGTGCTCGTGCGCGGCCTCACGGTCGTGCTGTCCGCATACGTTCCGCGCGGCGGAACGGCCACGATCGCCGCGGTCCTGGTCGGCACCGGCACGTTCGCCCACTACTTCTCGACCATCCTCGGCCTCGGCCTCGGCGTGCACGCGATCGCGTCCCTGCTCGCGAGGCCGGGCCTGCTGGCGTGGCCGCGCCGGGTGTCCGTGGGGTTCCTGGGCCTCACGGCCGTCCTCTCCATCGCGATCCTGCTCCTCCAGCCGGTCCTCCCCCGGCTCGCAGGGCCGGAACGCATACTCGAGACCATCCTGACTGCGGTCGCCGGCACCACCGGGGTCTCGTTCCTCCTCGCGCTCCAGGTGATCACGATGCGGGCGTCCGTGACGAAGAAGATCTTCGCCACCGTGCCCGTCCTCGCGCTGGTCCTGGCCGGCGTCCACCAGTTCTTCTACTTCTACCCGCTGGCCGAACCGGCCTGGATGCCGCCGGGGACGCCCCACGCCTTCCTGGTGGCCGCGCAGGCGATCGCTCTCGCCTTCCCCTTCCCGCTCGCGGTCCATGTCGCCATGCAGCACATGAAGAGCGGCCTTCCCGTATTCATCCACGTCCTGGTCGCGATCTCGGGCTTCTTCCCGTGCCTGATGCTCGCCAACCTGCCGGGGCCGATGTACGGCGAGATATTCCTGGCGCTCCTCGGCATGAAGACCGTCCTCCCGGCACCGGGCATCCTGTACCCCCTGGGCGTGCTGCCGATCCTGTTCGTCTTCTCGGCCCTGGTCGGCACGCCGGTGACCGGCTCGGCCTTCATGACGTCGCGCCGCCGCGCCGGCTTCGCCCTGGCCCTGATCTACGTGGGGACGTTCACACCGCTCGGCGCGACGCAGATCGCCATGCTCCTCCTGGGGATGGTGCTCTGGATGAAGTCAATCGCCGTGGAGTAGGGGGGGCCGTCACTCGGTGCAGCCGCACCCGGGCCCTCCCCTCACGTCCTCGTCCGCCTGGAGCAGGTCTGCGATCCCCTCGCCGTCGCTCCATCCCGATCCCTCGACGCCCCAGTCCAGCGGAACGTGATCCACGTCCACGACCTCGGAGCGGAGGAAGTCGAACGCATGGAAGAAGGACACTCCCAGGGTCACCCTGTGATCCTCGAAGTCGTAGGCCGGCGCCGAGGAGAACCGCTGCGAGTACTGGTAGGCGATGGCGATGCGGACGCCATCCAGCGACATCGTGATGAACTCCGCCCCTGCCTTGAGCGTGGTGTCCCGCCTGTCGAGGATCGGATCGAACCAGCCGCCCGAGCGCGGGTACCTGTCCAGGCCCAGGGACAGCCTCAGCCTGATCTGCAGCCCCTTGCCGGGCAGTATGGTGGCCACGCCCAGGACAGTGGCGCCGAGGAGATCGTAGGCCCTCGCCTCGGCGCTCTGCGCGCGGACCGTGGCGGCGCCCATCAGGAGCAGCCACCGCGAGGCCTGCTTCTGGAGCCCGATGCCGCCGTCCAGCTCCCACCGCGACCTCACGTCGAGGCGGAAGAGGCGGCGGCCGGCGCCGCCGAAGAGAACGATCGACGGAACGAGGCCCACCTCGAGCTCCAGCCTGTGGCCCTCGTAGAAGGCGACGGGCGGCGAGAGGTCGTACTCGTCCGCCATGTCGAGGAACAGG
>CAZGVR010000200.1:3841-7409 GCA_964528945.1 uncultured Myxococcales bacterium | reverse complement strand
GGTTTCGTGCAGGACGACGGCCATATCTTCTGTACCGAAGGCCAGATCGAGTCCCAGGTCCGAACTCTGGAGGGCGAATCGGGCTGACAGATAGTCGAGGACGATATGGGCGGCCTTCTGTAGGTCGAAGGCTGATGGGTTCTGGGCGTAGTCCATGCCGGCTACACGCTCCGGCTGAGCGTACTCGTAGAGGTTCGTGAATGCCTCTACCGTGTGCCCCTGGTAGGGTAAAGCGTTGTACTCGCGGAAATCGAGCTTGAGGAAGTCCGTCACGTTGTGGAACGTGTAACTCTGTCTACTATTGCCGAGCTCTGAAGGATTCATGAACCACCACCAGAGGTAGCCGGGGGTGTTCCCCGGCCCTGGCGGGTCGTTGGCTGTGTTGTATACTTGGTTCCTCAGGTACCGGGCCGACTCGATCGAGACCATATGGTTCTCGGTGTCGGGCCACCAGATTCCGCTGACTTCGACACCGTCGTAGGGAGTTGAACCGTCCCAGTAGACGAGATCGTGCCGATGATCAACGCAGCCGGATCCAACCTGGGCGGGAGTGCAGTTCGAATAGTACGTGCACTCGCAATCGCAATCGAACGTCAATCCCGGATGCTCTCCGATCATCTTGTACGACGCCCTGGGCATGTGGTCGCCGAACTCGTAGTATATGGGGATCAGGCTTCGCGTGAAGAAATCGTAGTCACCGCACCTGAAGGCGCCGACTATCCCTATGTCGCAGCTGGAGGACTGGATGTGGAGCGTCGAGCCCAGCTGCGAATAGACATGTGGAAGTGCATACAGATCCTCGGGATTGTAGTATGCCTCATCCAACCAACCGAAGATGTAGTCGGGACCGATGCCGTCCAGGAGATGGACGCACCACGGATCGGCCGGACAGTTTTCGGCCACCCAGAGCTTGGCGAAGGCCTGGAGGTTGTAGCCGCCCGCAGCACTGCCGCCCGTCGCCTTGTATTGCGAGCATGCACCATCGATGTCGGACTCGACCCAGCCGAAGAACTCGACCATGTCCGTCAGGCTGTCGGAGATCGCGTCCCTGGAGCTTTCGAGCGCCCACGTCTCGATTGCCCGGTGCGCCCTGGCATCGAACCGCAGGACCGACTCGCAGACGTTCTCGGCCGGTGGAATCGTGGCAAACGAGATGGATTCGGGGAAGCCTTTGTAGTCACCTTCGGAGTGAACGGCGAGCGCATCGCCCGTTCGCAGGAACGTTCCCACTACGAGCGCTGGGAGGATCCAGCGGCTCGATTGCTGTCCCCTATCCCGGATTCCCGTGTGTGTGTGTGTCATACGGGGCCTCCCATGATTGTCACGCCCATGGCGGACGATGGTGGGAGGATACCACGCCGGGGGGACACGTCAATCCAACCCGCAACGCAGGGCCCAGGCCGCCCGCGACGTCCTTTCAGTCCGACCGCTGCACAGGCCCCAGGAGCCTGGCCTCGAGGAACGGCGCGAAGTGCGCGAGGTAGAAGGCGGCGAGCGCCTCGTTCCGCTCCCGGCCGTCGTCCCCGATCCTGAAGGCGAGCTTCGCCGCGCAGGACGGGCACATGTTGAGCGGGATGGAGTCGGCCTCCTCGCGCGAGTTGGCGCCGCGCATGATGCACTCGGGGTGCGTGCAGTGCGCCATGCCGTACATGTGGCCGATCTCGTGCCGCAGGAGCTTGAGCAGGCGGCGCTCGGAAAGGGGCGTGTCCTTCTTGGCCACGAGCCTGGCGAGCGAGACCACTGCAACGTGGCTCACGTAGTCGGCGTAGCCGAACACGAAGCTGAGCTTGCCCGCGTACAGGTCCGTGTCCGTGACCGCGACGTTGAGGTGGTAGGCGCTCTCCACCCCGTTCCCCTGCATCATGCCGTTCAGGATCGCGTTGGCGTCGTACTGGCCGTAGTGGGAGTTGTACGAGCCGGGCATGGTGGAGAGCGGCTCCATGATCGCCACTTCCGAGGAGAACGCGATCTCGAGGTACTCGGCCGCGAGGTCCATCGCCTTCCTGCTGCGCTTGGACAGCGTTCCCAGCGGGTAGATGCGGATGTACCGCACGGCCGTGGCCCGCTTGTAGCCTGCCACGTACGCGCCGAAGCTCTCGCCCGGCTCGCCGAAGATCTCGTTCCACGTCGTGCCCGTGTACGCGAAGTCGCCCGGGAAGAGCGGCTCCTCCACGTGTAGCGAGTACGTCTCCACCTTCGGGGAGGCCCCGGTCGCGCCAGCGATCGGGCTTCCGCCGTGAGGCTCCCGGCGCGGCTCTGCCTTGGCCCGATCCTCGCCGGCCGCCGGATCCCTTCCCACCGGCCCGCATCCGGCAAGGCCGGGTGCGAGCGTGGCGAGCGCCGCTAGCGCGAGCATGATCCTCTTCATGACCGCACTTCGACATCCGGGCCGGCCCGGATGTTCCCACGCGTCACTCGCAACCCTCAGGGCCCGGGAAGATCAGGGACCGGCTTCGACCGGTCCAGCTTCGCTGGCCCGCTCCTTCCGTGGAGCTCCTTCTCAGCGGCCGCCATCTCGATCCACTCGGCCACGGGCTTCACTGCAACGTCGATCTCGAGGCCGCTCGCGTCGCCGCCCTGCTCCTCGATGAAGCCCACGGCAGCGAGCTTGCCGTCCGGGCTCTCGACCCCCACGGGGTGGAAGAAGGCTGGGTACGACTCGAGGTTCTTGAGAAGCTCGTCCCACGCCTTCTCGACAACGGCCCCGAGATCCGGGCCCAGCTTGCCACCGGTCATGTAGACCGACACTGCGGCCCTCGCTCCGTCGTACCCGCCGTCAGCGAAGAAGTGGTACGTGCCCTGCAGCCTGGTCCCGGTCCCGGCCGTGCAGTACTCCCCGGCAAGGTTCACGAGTATCGGCGTCCACTCGGTCCACGGGTCCTTGATCATGCGGCACCTGGCCCTGTCCTGGCCCGCCTCGTCGGTCCACGCCTCGCACACGCAGAACTTCTTGCCGTCCGGGGACCACCTCGCGAAGGTCGTCTCCCTGGCCCAGTCGAGCGCGATCCTGCTCCCCTCGAGCGGCGAGTCCTTGGGCTCGGGCGGCGCGGCCTTGGGGCAGATCGTCGCGTCCTTGCGCAGGTAGCGGCCTGCCCGCGACAGGTGGACCATGCCCGACCGGATGCGTCCCCCGGCCAGCTCCTCGAGAGCGATCCTGCTCTCGGCCAGGGCTAGCCACTCGGAGACCGGCCTGACCACGACGTGGAACTCGTTTCGGGACGTCTCGTGATCGAGGTGCACCGCGCCGGCCGCGAGCCAGAGCCCGTCCGGCGACCAGTCGAAAACCGTCCTCCACTCCCCGCCGCTCGTGCCCAGCGCCACCTCGCCCTCGAGCCTCCAGATCTCCGCGATCTCGTCCGACGGGGAGAGCCTCGCGCTGAGCCTGACCGGTCCCGGGTTGTCCTCGTCCTCGTCCATGGGATACACGGGCTGCATGGGCCTGGTCCCGGAAGGGCCGTCCAGCGGCTGCCACGGCCGCCAGGTCTCCAGGGCCTCGCGCCTGCCGACCGGGGAAAAGGCGCGCGCGGTCCTCGTGATGAAGACGCACGCATCCGTGTCGTCCGGCAGG
>CAZGVR010000200.1:0-3831 GCA_964528945.1 uncultured Myxococcales bacterium | reverse complement strand
GGCGCTCCCCCCGTACTCGCCCAGCATGCCGGCGCTGGGTCCCTTCGGGGCGAGGCCGCCGGCCAGGGCCAGGAGACCGGTGAGGGCCGCGATCGATGCAGTCCGCATCCAGCTCCTTTCTAACAGGCCGGCGGCCCGCGGGCAACTTCGGTGGTTGCACTTGAACCCCGCACGTCTAGAGGCTACGCTCCGGCGCCGTGAGCAAGCGCCAGCGAACGATCGTGCTCCTCGACGCCATGCCCGAGAGGCTTGCCGCGAGGCTCATGCGCCTCGGGTCCACCCGGGGATCCGGCCGGCTCGAGGTGACGCTCGACTTTCCCGAGGTGCGCGTCACGGGGAGCAGCGCCGCGCTAGCGAGGATCGAGCGTTCCGCCCGCAGGGCGGTCGTGTCGACCGACGGCAGGTCAGTGCCCGAGGCCCTGCTCGCCGAGCTTGGCAGGAGCGGCAGGAGGCTCGCGGTCGCCGAGTCGTGCACTGGAGGGCTCGTGGGCCACATCATCGCCTCGCTGCCGGGAGCCTCCGGCGTCTTTTCGCTCGGAGTGGTGTCATACTCGAACGCGGCCAAGGTGTCCGTGCTCGGCGTGTCGGGACGCACCCTGGCAAGGCACGGGGCGGTATCGCGGCAGGCCGCGGCCGAGATGCTCGAGGGCGTGCTCGCGGCAGGCGACGCGGACGCCGCCCTCTCGGTGACAGGGATCGCCGGACCCACTGGCGGGACCGCGCGCAAGCCCGTGGGCCTCGTGCACATGGGAGCGGCGCTCGGCGGCCGCAGGCGGCTCGCGCGGCTCGTGCTGCCGTCGCTGCCAAGGAACGCGTTCAGGCGGCTGGCCGCGTTCCTCTCCATGAAGATGGTCCTCGACTTGGCAAGGGGGCGAAGTGCCGGGTAAGGTGTGGCATGATTGAGAAGTGGCGCAGCTTCATCGCTATAACCCCGGGCCAGGACCTGTGCGCGAGGGTGCGCGAACTGCTCAGGGATCTGGCCGGTCCGTGCAAGGAGGCCGGGCTCTCCGTGGGATGGGTGCATCCTTCCAAGCTCCACCTCACGCTCAGGTTCCTGGGCGACATCCCGGTGCCGCTCGGACTCTCGCTCCACGACGCGTGCCAGCCGCTCTCGTCCAGGGAGAGGTTCGACATAGGGTTTGCGGGCGTCGGCGCGTTCCCGGATCCCTCGTCCCCGCGCGTCATCTGGATCGGGCTCGAGGACCCGACCGGCGGGCTCGCGGCGCTCAACAACAGGCTGACCACCATCCTCGCGGAAAAGGGCGTGCCTCCGGACAGGAAGCCGTTCAGGCCGCACCTCACCATAGGACGCGTGAGATCCGGCCGTGGCGACCTTTCACCGGTGCTCGAGCGCTGGGCCGGCCATTCGCTGGGCACCGAGTCCGTGACCAGGGTGATCTTCTACCGCAGTTTCCTCGACCCCCGCGGTGCCGTGCACGAGCCCAAGTGGGCCGTTAACCTCGGCCGAGAGCGCGGGTCGCACCAGCCCATGCACCGCGAGCAGTCGAGGTCCGAGCCGGTGCAGGGCGAGCCCGAGGAGGGCCAGCCCGGCTGATCCGCTCAACCCGGCAGCGCGCTCATGTGACTGCATAGGGAAAGGGTGCTATCATTACGTGCTGGAACCTTCCCAGGGGTGCAACATGCTTCGTTTCCGAGCCGTTACGCTTTTCCTGTCGTGCCTGGCTGCAGCCGCTTGCGGGGCCAGGACCGGGGTGAAGGGGCACGGCGGGCCTGGCAGCCACGACGGAGAGACCGATGCGGGCGAGCCGCCCGTTGCCATCTGCCCCGAGGAGGCCTGGGCATCCCCGGGCAAGCCGGCCGTGCTCTACGGGGACGGCGAGGACGACCTGGGCATCGTGGAATGGAAGTGGGCTGTCATGGAGGCCCCGGCAGGCTCAGCTGCCCTGCCGGCCCCTGCCCACTCCAAGATCACCTCCTTCGATCCGGACGTGGTCGGGGACTTCCTGATCGGGCTCACGGTCGTGGACGGGGACGGGCTCGAGGACTCGTGCGAGGTCGCGGTCCACTCGGTGGTGGGCCCTCCCATAGCATTCTGCCCGGAGGACATGATCGTCGAGGTGGATCATCCGGTGGACCTGCACGGCGACGGGTACGACGACCACTGGATAGAGCGGTTCCTCTGGGAGATCGTCTCGTCGGCCCCGGGCAGCACGGCCGTGCTCGAGTTCCCGGACAGGCCCGACTCCCGGATCACGCCGGACGTGACCGGCGTGTACGGGATCAGGCTCACGGTCACGGACGACGAGGGGCTCACGGGCAGCTGCGAGTTCGAGGTCAAGGCGGGAGGCGTGCCCAACCCGATCTGCCCGGAGGACCAGACCGTGCCGACTCGCACCACGGTCTCGCTGCACGGGGACGCGGTAGACGACGGCACGATCGTGGCCTGGCAGTGGGAGGTCGTGTCCCACGACACGGACACGGCCCCGACGCTGGGCAGCCCGGGATCGCAGGACACGACCTTCTGGGCGCTCCGCGTGGGCCGCTACGACATGAGGCTCACCGTCGTCGACGACGACGCCCTGTCCGCGTCCTGCGAGTTCACGATCACGACGACGCCGACTGGCCCGACCGCGATCTGCCCCCCGGACATCGAGACGACCCCGCTCACCGCGGTGGAGCTCATAGGCGACGGCGAGGACGACGGCGCAGTGGTCGGGTACTCGTGGGAGGTGCTATCGCGGCCCACGGGGTCGAGCGCGCCCGGGCCTTCGCCCGCGTCCGCCCGGATCGCCACGTTCATGCCCGACGTTGCGGGCGAGTACTGGATGCGGCTGACCGTGAGGGACGACGACGGCAACACCGGGTCGTGCGAGTTCAGGGTGCTGGCCACGCCCAGCGAGGGCCTGCGCATCGAGCTCTACTGGAACCCGCCCGAGAGCCCGGCGGATCCCACGGACGTGGACCTGCACCTCCTGCATCCGTTCGCCGGCGCTTGGTTCGACTCCAGCTGGGACTGCTACTACGCGAACTGCAACGTCTCGGTCGGGTACGTGCTCGAGTGGGACGTGCCTGCGTATCCCCCGGACAACCCGCGGCTGGACATCGACGACGTGGAAGGGTACGGCCCGGAGAACATCAACGTGGACAAGCCCGTCGCCGGAAACACCTACGCGGTCGGGGTCCACTACTTCTCGGACGACGGCACTGGTCCGTCCAGGGCCTACGTCAAGGTCTACTGCGGGACCATAAGCATCGATCCGGTCTTCGAGATCGGGCCCAAGACGCTGAATCCGAGCGGTGGGTCCTGGGAAGGCAACGACTTCTGGAAGGTCGCGGAGGTATACTGGGACGGGTACGACTGCGATGTCCGGCCCATTGACGTCATCGTGCCCGCGGACAACGCCATGGTCTCGAGGTAGCGGCACACGGCGGCACACGCTGGCCCGAGTCGATCGTCTTTTCGCTGAGATTCCAGGTGGTTGCGTCCTTTGCGTGTTGGTGGCACGCTATCTGCTGCCTGGAGGCCACGGCTGCTCGCCACGAGACCGGAGGAATGACATGAGGAAGCTCGCAATCGCTACCGCTCTGATTCTCGGCCTTGCGCCGCTGGGGTGCCAGGGTGGCTCGAGCGTGCTGGACAGCGGATCGGACACCGTGTCCGACCCGGCCGTGGACACGGGGATCGACCCGGGTCCGGACGTCGTGCCCGACACATTCGCAGACACGTCCACCGATACGCCTGCAGAGCCTGACGCCCCGCCCTCTGGCTGGACGCTCCACGAGTGGGGAGTCATGATCACGAGCGGCAGCGGGGCCACCATGCACGGCCCCAGCCCCGAGTACGGCGGCCCGGTGCCTGCGAAGCCCGTG
>CAZGVR010000199.1:5776-7421 GCA_964528945.1 uncultured Myxococcales bacterium | reverse complement strand
GGGGGACCGGCTCGGAGCGTCGAACGGCGGGCCGTGGTTGCAGCCGTCCGGGATCGATAGCTCGCCGCACCCGCCGTACACCGGGTCGTCGAACCAGATGAAATCGGGCCAGGGGTACTCGACCACGGTGTACGCGTAGTCGGACACGTAGACCTTGCCGCCGCGCCTCACGTAGTCCTGCAGGTTGGCTATGACCGTGTCGTCCTGGATCCACTCGAAGATCGCGTTGTAGGAGCACGGGAAGAAGATGACGTGGTACTGGGCCATCATGCCCGGGCTCCCCAGGAGGTTCATGAGCGGGGCGCCGTGCGGATCCACCATGTCGCTGGCGTTGGAGTAGACGTCGAAGATGCCGGACTCGCTGCCCCACTCGAACGTCTGATCGACCCCGACAGCCCCGATCCCGGCCTTGCCCAGGACGTCCTCGATGGCGTCGTAGTCGCCGTAGGCGAGCGCGATGTGGGGGATCATGTCACCCGCCGGCTGGTCCTTGACGCTCGGCAGGGTGGTCATGGCCTCGGGGAGATCGTAGTCGCCTTCGATCGCGGGCGAGTCGTACTCGCGGATGCGCCTGAACTGTCCTTTCTGCACCGCGATGAAGTAGTGGCCGCTCGTCGGGACCTCCAGCACGAACGATCCGTCGGGCCCGGACAGCGTGTTCGGGACCGTGGGCGGCAGCTCCACGCACGGCTCGCAGAACCTGTATTCCAGCACGTCCTCGGGCCTGGTGATGTAGGCCGCCACCAGGGCGCCCGAGACCGGGAAGGACATGTTGGGCCCCCAGACCGTGCCGTGAAGGCGCGCTCCCCAGGCGGGCGGAAGCTCGCCGTCCGCGTCCGTGTCCAGGGGCGTGTCCGTGCCCCCGTCGACGTCCACGTCGCCCGCGCCGTCTCCGGACGTGTCGGTCGAGCCGTCACCGATCGGGACGCACGTGTCGCCGACCAGGACCGTGCCCTCGCCGCACGTGATGCCGTTGTTGGCGCATCCCGCGAGGATCGCGACCGCGAGCGCGCCGGACCAGCGGAAGTGTTTCATGGCATCCCTCCCTGTCGCTCGTCAGAATATACACCAGATTCCGGCGGCCGGGCGGGCGGATCAGATCGACCTTGCGGCCCTGTGCCCCTGGTGGATGGCATCCATGATGCGGGCGGGCTTCACGCAGTCGCCCACGCTCGCGACCGGGAGGCCGGCTCCGCGCAGCGGGGCCGAGAGGGTGTCCCTGGCGGCGGATCCGAGCGCCAGGACGATCGTGTCGAACATGGCCTGGGCCTCGTCGTGCGAGCCGTCGGCGAGGCGCCTGCGATACGCGACGGTCCCGTCCCCGCCGATGGCCGTGATCTCGCAGCCGGTCGATATCTTCACGCCGCGCCGCTCGAGCTCGACCATCACGACCCACCTCGATGACCTGCCCAGGTCGGTCCCTGCCTTGGACATCTTCTCGAAGACCGTGACCTCGCTGGTGCCTCGCTCGAGGAGCCCGTGGAGCGTGCCGTCCTCCTCGGCGCCGTGGAACATCAGGAAGGCAAGGGTCTCCGGGTCGACCGTGCCTCGAACCGCGATCGCGAGCGCAACGTCGAGCCCCACTGCTCCACCGCCGATCACCGCGACCCGCCTCCCGACCGCCGTGCCCTTGCCGAGCAGGCCC
>CAZGVR010000199.1:3167-5766 GCA_964528945.1 uncultured Myxococcales bacterium | reverse complement strand
GCCCCATGCGTCGATGACCCTGGGGCCGTCGGCACCGGGCAGCCGCACACTCGATGGGCCTGCGCCGGTCGCGACGATCACGTGGTCCGGGGACAGGGCCGCGATCGACGCCGGATCGGCCTCCACGCCCAGCCTGACGTCCACCCCGCTCGACCCGAGGACCGCCTCGAAGTACCCGGTCAGCCTGGCCAGATCCGACCGCCCGGGAACGGCCGATGCAAGGTGCACCTGGCCGCCCAGCCGCGGAGCGGCCTCGAACAGGTGCACCTCGTGTCCCAGGCGGGCGGCCTCGAGGGAAGCCTGCATGCCTGCCGGACCTCCGCCAACGACCACCACGCGCTTGCGGGTCCTCGATCCCCCCCTCGCCCCGGCCGCGAGCCCCGGCTCCGGGGACTCCGCCTCCAGGCCGGCGTCGGGGTTCATCGTGCACGTGACGGGCATGCCGCTCATCAGCCTGTCCATGCAGCCAGACATGCACGCGACGCAAGGCACGATCTCCGCGTCCCGCCCCTCCCGCGCCTTGACCGGCCAGTCCGGATCCGAGAGCAGCGGTCTTCCGATGGCTATCATGTCGGCCATCCCGTCCCTCAGGGCCCTGCCGGCGACCCCTGGATCCCCGAGCCTGTTCGACGCGACGACGCAGGCCCGGGTCGCCTCCCTGATCCGCCGCGCGAGGTACGTGTAGGCGCCGGGCGGTACCTCCATCGTGAGCTGGGGGATCCTGGTCTCGTGCCATCCGCCCGTGACGTCTAGAACGTCCGCGCCTGCCTCCACCAGGGCGCGGCACACCCGGGCCGAGGCGTCCGAGTCGTGGCTCCCGGCCACGAAGTCGTTGCCGGCGACGCGGACCGCGACCACCAGGTCCGGACCGACGGCGTCTCTCACCCTGGCGATGACCTCCCTGGCGAAGAGGGTCCTGGCATCCAGATCCCCGCCGTAGGCATCCTCCCTCAAGTTGGTGATCGGGGAGAGGAACTGGCTGATCAGGTATCCGGCCGAGCCGATGATCTCCACGCCGTCCATGCCGGCATCCCGCGCCCGCCGCGCCGCCGACGCGAACGAGTCCTGGACCCGCCTGATGTCGTCGACGGTCATGGCGCGCGGGGTCTCCTTGGAGAAGTCCGAGGTGACCGCGGACGGTGCCACGGGCTGCGTCCCGGTCAGCATGCTCATGGCGTACCGCCCGGAGTGGAACAGCTGGGCGATGATCCTGGTACCGCGGGCATGGATCCTGCCCACGAGCCGCGCGAAGTCGGGCACCACGTCGTCGTGGTCCAGGCCCAGCGTCATCATGCCCGATCCCTCGAGGTCGATCCCCACGGGTCCGATCACGATGCACCCGGCGCCGCCCTCGGCGCGACGCTCCCAGAACCTCGCGTACCTCTCGTTGAGCTTCCTGTCGGTCGAGTAGAAGAGGGTCATGGCAGGCATGAGCACCCTGTTCGGGAAGGTGACGCCCCGGACACTGATCGGCTGCCAAAGGAGATCGCGCATGGCCTGATGCCTCCTCGAAGGATCCGGACAATAGGACGCGTCCCTGTCCGTGACAAGACGGGGTGCGGGCCGGCATGCGCCGGCGGGCCGTTGCTCTGGACAAAGCGGACCGCCTGCATCAATCTATCCGTGCGGCTCCAGGCCGGCATTGCCGGCGGAGGTTCAAATGTCGAGAAGGATGGCCTCGATCATGCTGGTCTCCGTGATCTCGGGGTGCGGCTACATGTCGCAGCCCAACCCTCTCGCGACCGACGAGTGCGGAGATTTGAAGACCGTGCCCCGGGAAATCGTGAACGGCGTCGAGAACCCGGATCCGGACGTCGTGACGCTCACCGAGGGGCAGATCAGGAGCATAGGTGCGCTCAACATCGACTGGACCGGCACCTGCACCGGCACGCTCGTGGCGCCGGACGTGGTGCTCACCGCGGCCCACTGCATCCCGGGACCGGGGTCGACCGTGCGGTTCCTGGTGGGAGACTCCTACCTGCCGCCCGACGCCACGTTCAGGGGCGTCGAGTGGTACACCCACCCTCTGTACAGCCCTGACGCGAGCCAGCCGGAGTTCGACCTCGGCATAGTGATCATCGAGGGGGACACCGCGGCTGCCGGGCTCGAGCCGATCATGGTGAACGGGGACGTCTACTCGCTCCTGGACGCGATCGTCCAGTCGGTCGGGTACGGTGCAACGGACCCCACGGGTGGGATGAACACGCGGCGCTGGGGGACCACGCAGGAGGTCGTGGCAGAGTCTCCTGCCGCATACCGGGTGTACGACAACGGCGAGAGCGGCCTGTGCTCCGGGGACTCGGGCGGCCCCATGCTATACGAGATCCCGGGGGTCGGCCTGAGGGTCACGGCAGTGGCGTCCTCGGTGGACGACCTCGAGACCTGCCTGGGGAACTCCTTCTACGCGCGCACGGACGCCGCCGCCGAGTGGCTCTCCACGTGGGTCCCCATGTCCGCGTGCGGCTTCGAGACCCTGGTCGGCCACTGCGAGGGCGACGTGGCCGTGTGGTGCGAGGGCGACGCAATCCTGTACCACGACTGCCCGAGCTTCGGCTGGGTGTGCGGGCCGGACGCGGCGGGCAACGACCGCTACGAGGCC
>CAZGVR010000199.1:0-3157 GCA_964528945.1 uncultured Myxococcales bacterium | reverse complement strand
CCCGACACCATCGCCGCATCCGCCGCGAACCGCCCCTGCGGCGACGAGACGGCGCGCGGCCGTTGCGAGGGGGACGTTGCCGTGTGGTGCGAGGGCGGTGACGTCCTGTACCACGACTGTCCCAGCTTCGGCTTCGAGTGCGGCCTCAACGCCTCCGGGAACTACCGCTGCATCCCTCCGGATCCGTGCCGCGGGATCGGGTCCGCCGGGGTCTGCGACGACGGCGTGGCCGTCTGGTGCGAGGGCGGCGGGCTCCTGTACCACTACTGCACGGATTTCGGCTGGGTGTGCGGCGCGGACGGGGACGGCAACTCGAGATGCCTGGACGAGTGCGGCGTGCTCGGCTTCACGGGCGAGTGCTCGGGAGACGTCGCGAGGTGGTGCGAGGCGGGACGCGTGCGCGAGAGGGACTGCGGCGAGTGCGGGTCCACGTGCGGGGACACGGGCGGCGACCTCGGATTCTACTGCATGTAGGCAGAGGGACGTGAGACGCATCGTAAAGGCGAGCGTACCGTGCATGGCAGCGATCCTCGCCGCGGCCGCGTGCGAGGGAGGCAAGGGCGGCGGTCAGCTCTCGGAGCCGTGCACCACGACCCTGGGCGTGACCATCGACGGGATCGCGATCGAGCCGAACGGCGCCGCCACGAACCTGCACCTCGACCTGACGCTCGCGGACTCGACCACGTCCGACGTCCGCATCCTGGGCTTCATCGTCGAGTGCCGCTACCTGGATCCAGACAGGGCGCTCCTCAGGGGGACGTGCACTGTCGAGCTCGTCGTCCCGTCCGGGGACGTGCTCGTCGTGGTTGACGAGCCATGCCCGCCGGGCACGGTGTCATGGGTCGGGACACCGACCGGCGACGCCATGAGGTGCTCGGTCGAGGTGCTGTACAGCTACACGGACGTGCCGTGCACGCCGCCGGCCGCGGATGCCTCGGTCACGGGCGCGGACGCGATCGACGTCCTGTGGTGAGCGCCGCCCCGGTGTAGCGGCCGCCGTGGATGGAACCCGAGATATCGCGCGCCGCCTCGCACACGTGCGGCATCAGCCAGACGGCCGAGACGATCCCCGCGACCGCTCCGGTCGCGGCCCTCGTGGCCACGGTCCCCCCCCATGCGCCGGTGAGGCCGAGGGCCACGTCCAAGGCCATGGGTACGAGGCCGGCAAGGAGCAGCCAGCGAGGCCAGGACGTGCGCCGTGCCAAGGCCGCTGCCGCGGGCGCGATCAGGACGCCGGCGAGGGCCCCGACGAATATGCCAGTGCAGCGGGAACATGCCAGCAGCTGGATCCCGGCCACGTGGAAGCTGCGGTCGGCGGCCTGGTGGCAGAAGGGAGACCAGCCAGCGCGGAGCGCTCCTGCGAGCCAGCCGAGGGATGTCCCCTCGAGCGCGGGTGGTGAGAACACCAGCGCGACCGTGCCGGAGGCGACGAGGAGCACGGCGAGCCACACGAACCGGTCGAACCGGGTCCGGGCGCCGGGATCGGCCTGGAACGCCATGGCCGGGATCATACATGCTGGCGGCCCGGGCGGGAATCCCCTCCGTCAGCCCTCCACGCACTGGATCCAGCCCTCGAGGAAGGCCGGATTGGTCTCGAGGATCGCCTCGCAAGGGGTCCCGTAGAAGCGCACGCGGTCCGGCTCGATGCTGTCCCAGCCTTCCATCCGGGCGGCGTCCCTGCTCCACTCGTGCCCGCCCACCTCGAAGACGACCGCGTCCGGATCCTCGATGAGGGCGGCGTCCACGTCGTACAGGCAGGGCGTGACCTGCCTCGCGATCTCGTCCATGACCGGGCCCACGTCCCCGGGATCCTCGGCGAGGTACGCCTCGCCAGTGCCGCCGGCGATGGCCATTTCCTGCATCACCGCTACCCAGTCCCCGCCGCCTCCTCCAATGAGCCCGAGCACCCAGGTGTGCACGCCTGCCGTGTCGTGCATGCCCTGGAGCACTGCGCGCGTCCTGTTGTCGTCTAGGCACTGCGTGGCATCGTCGCAGAACCCCATGGGGTCCGTGCACCTGCAGGTCGCGAGATCGAGGCCCGAGTTGCAGTTCGGGGCGCCGTCGGTGACGATCAGGATGGAGGCCGCCCGATCCTCGATAGCCTGCGCGAGAGCGTCCCTGCACGCGGCAAGGCTGGGCGCAGAGGGCGTCCCGCCATCGTTGGTGGCAGCGTCGAGAACGGCCGCTATCGCGGCCGATGCGCCGATGGAGACGGGCACTCCCGGGGCAGACATGCCGCAGCAGTTCGGTTCCATGGCATCGCAGGCCGGGTCCGGGAACATGCCGAGCCCGAAGGCGACGTCGTCGTCGAGAGAGGCCGTTATGCTCTTGATCGCCTCCCTGGCAGGGTCCCAGTAGTTCCAGTCGTACCCCTCCCCCATGTACATGGACCGCGAGCGGTCCAGGAGCACCATGACGCCAGGGAACACCCTGCGCGCGGTCACGGCAGTGGGCGCGCAGACGTCGCTCTCGACCTCGGCGTCGTCGATCGCCTCGCGCGCGAAGCTCCTGTAGCAGCCGGACGCCAGCGCGAGGGCCAGGATCCCGCACAGGGAACGAGACATGCTGGAGCCGATCACCATCCCAAGTGTATGCATAGCACCGTTCCCGGAAGGTACAACCCGGCGAGGGCCTAGCGGGACCTCAGGATCCCACGCGCGACCAGGATGTCGGCGAGCGCGATCTCGCCGGGCATCGAGGTCGCGCACGCGTAGCGGGCCCACTCGCGCAGCGACCTCAGCAGCTTCGCGTTCCTGCGCGTGCCCTTGCCGAAGGCGGCCGGCCCGGTCTTCACCAGGAGGTTCTCGAAGTTGGCGGCAGTGTCGCCCAGGGTCACGTCGTAGAGGCCCGGATCGTCGGCGAGCGTCTCCGACACGAGGACGGTGAGGTACTCCCTCACGAGATCGACGAAGTCTGGATCGCCGGTCAGGGCCTTCTTGAACTCCCCGACCCGCTTCTCCGCGCGCTTCGAGAAGGTCTCGAAGCTGGCGCGGGCCGGGCCGCGGAACTCCTCACGCATGACCGCGATCTCCGTGGACATGCCCACCGCCTCCTCGGTGAACAGGCCGGCGAGGACCTTCCAGTCGATGGCCACCTTGCCGCCGGGCCTCTTGACCACCCGCTCCTCAGCGAGGAGATCGCGCACCGCGTCCACCGT
>CAZGVR010000198.1:6933-7424 GCA_964528945.1 uncultured Myxococcales bacterium | reverse complement strand
CCTTGGTGGCGGAGGCCCCCCTCTCCGTCTCGGTCTCGGCCCACTTCTTGGACTTCACCCAGCACATGGCCGCGCTCCACGAGGCGTCGAAGGCCTTCCCCTTGTCCTTGGTCATGGACCCGTACTTCTTCCAGTACTCGGCCGCGAGCTGGTACTTCTGCTGGAACTCGAGGATCTGGGCAGTGTTCTGGACCGCGCTCTCCCTGTTCGGCGAGTCCTTGAACCTGGGCTCGTCCGCGAGCAGCTTGAAGTTCTGGAGGCTCTTGTCGTACTCGAAAGAGTCGAACACGTTGAGCGCGAGCTTGAAGAGCGCCTCCTCCATCCACGGGCTCTGGGGGTGCTCTGCCACGAGCTTCTCGGCGACGCCGAGCGCGGACAGCGGCTTGCCGCAACCCTCGTACGAGAGGGCCGCGTTCCAGAGGATGTCGTCCGCCTCCTCGCCCTTGGGGTTCTTCTGGTAGAGCTTGAGCAGGCCGCCGAGGCGGAGGGCG
>CAZGVR010000198.1:0-6923 GCA_964528945.1 uncultured Myxococcales bacterium | reverse complement strand
GGGTCACACGCCCAGAACGCCGCCGCATGGGGTCTCCTCGAAGAGCGCGGGATCCGCCGTCTCCTTGGCCTTGGCGTAGGTCTCCATGATCTTCTTGGCCTCGATGCCCTCGATCACGGCGAGCGCGTCCGACCCGATCTTCGCGATCAGCTCCTGGGCCTTGTCCAGCTCCTCGGGCGGGATCGACGCCGGGGCGCACTTGTTGTCCTGCTGCATGACCGCGAGCTTCGCGGACTGGGCCTCGTCGCCCAGCTGGCCGGCCATGAAGGACATGTTCTGCCAGGAGTAGAGCGCGATGATGTCCGACTTGCAGTAGAGGTCGTAGATCTCCTGGAACTGGGCGCTCGCCTCGGTCCAGTGGCCGTAGTCGAAGTTGGTCTTGGCGGCCAGGTACGCGAACACCGGGGCCTGCTCCTTGTCCTCGGGGAACAGCTTGAGGTAGGCGGCCTGCGCGTCGATGAGATCGGAGAGGACGACGGGGACCTCCAGCTGCGGCACGGTCTTCCCCGAAGGCCCGTCCACGGCCGCGGGCGGCTCGGTCCGGACCACGAGGGTCTTGTCCGTCTGCTGGATCATCTCCACGGTCTTGACCAGCATGTAGGCCGCGTCCTTCTGGAACGTGTTGTCCTGGAGCGAGTCCCGGACCTCGAGGTAGGACACGGCCGCGTCCTTGTAGTTCGCGCTCCAGAACAGGGCCTCTGCCAGGTTGTAGGTCATCTCGTAGGCCTGCGGGCTGTTGGAGTAGAGGGTCAGGTACTTCTCGTAGGACTCGGCCGCAAGACCGTACTGCTCCTTGGCAGCGGCCAGCCACTCGGCCTGCTCGGCCGGCTTGGTCTTGGCCATGCCCGTGGCCTTGTAGCTCTGCGCGGTCTCGTGGTGCTTGAGCGCGGTCGCGACCAGGGCCTCCTCGGCCGCGTCCGCGACCGCGAGGACCGTTGCCGGGTGGTCCTTGTTCTCCTTGGCCCACTCGGAGTCCGGGCCGAACTTGGAGAGCTCGGCGATCATCGAGATCTTGTTCTCCTCGTCCTTCTCCGAGTCGTAGGCCTGGATGATCTTCTGGACGACCTCGGGGGCCTCGAGGGCGTTGGCCCACTCGCCGTGCTGCAGGTAGGCCTTGTACACCTCTATGGCCTTCTGGTTGTCGTTGTCGTCCACGTAGGTCTGCCCGAGCTGGAGGTAGACCTCGGACAGCCAGGGCAGGTTCTGGTCGATGTACAGGGGGTTCTTCAGCCGGGCGAGCCCGGACTCGGCATCGTCTGCGTTGTCCCTGTTCCAGTCGACCTCCCAGAAGCTGAGCGCGATGTACTGTATGGCCTCGGGCCTCAGCTCGCTGCCTCCCTTTCCCGTCTCCGCGGCCTTCTTGTCCGAGTACTTCACGACCTCGATGAACTCCGCGACGGCCTCGGGGTAGTTGCCGTTCCGCCAGTAGCTCCACGCGAGCTTGTAGAGGGCCAGGTCGTAGTAGGTGGAGGACTGGTCCGTCGTGGCCATCCTGTAGGCGCTGATGGCGCTCTGGAGGCCCGACTCCGAGTAGTCGAAGTCGAAGTGGTACTCCCCGATCCTGAGCCAGGTCTCGGTCAAGAACCTCGTGCCCTCCACCACGGCCTTGCAGCCGCCGTACCTGTCCGTGGCGGCCGCGGTGTACATCTCCGCCGAGACGGTCTTGCCCTTGCTGTCCACCGTGCCCGCGGTCGAGGAAGGGTGCGCCCCGGCATCCTCCTCGGCGCCCGCCTCCTTCGCGAGCCCCTTGCCCGCCTCGTACGGCTCGAGGTTGGAGCACACGAGGCCGAGCCATGCGTAGAGGGCGGCGTCGAACTCGCCCATCTCGTTGTAGCAGTAGCCCAGCAGGTAGTAGACCCCGTCCATGTTCTTGTAGCCCGGGAACTTCGTGATGAGCTTGGTGTAGAGATCGATGGTCCTCGAGTAGTCGCGGTCGGGCTCGATGGGCTTCTCCGGGAGCATGCCCTCCTTGAAGAGCGCGTTCTGCTGGTTGTAGACGTCCATGGCCTCGTCGTAGTCGACGTAGGACTGCTCGTAGTAGAGCTCCGAGAGCCTGAACATGGCGTCGGGCGTGTAGGTCGGGTTCTCGGGGTACTTGGCGATGAACGCCTCGAAGTACTCGATGGCGCTCAGCCTGGCCTCGTCCTCGAGCCGCTCCTCCTCGGCGATCTGCTCCGAGAATTCGCGCTCGATGTTTATCTTGCGCTTCTCGTACTCGACCTTGATGATGTGGTTGATGACGTTCTGGAACTCGTCCGCGGTCTCCTTGTAGGCCTTGAAGTCGTCCTCGAGGGACGCGAGGATCGCCTCCTCCTCGGCGGTCGGCGGATTCATCACGCCGAAGGTGATCCCGAGGTCGGCGGCAGGGTCGCCGCCGGGCGGGATTGGCGCGGCCGGCGCAGGGGCGGCCTCGGGCGCCGGGGCTGGCCCGGCGACAGGGGCCTCTCCTTCGGCCGGGGCCGCGGGCGCCCCGGCCGCGGGCGGCGCGCCGCCCTCGACCTGGGCCGATGGGATCGACGGGATGGTGACGAGGACGGCGACCGCCAGCACGGACGCCACCCGACGGGCGCGAGAGAAGTGGCCCTGGTTCCCAGGTGCATTCATGGCGCCCCTCATTCGGCCGTCTCCTCGGGATTGCCGGCTTCCTGCCCGCTCTCGAGCAGGATCTCCTTGAACTCGTCGTCGAGCATCTGGAGCTTGTTGAGGCGTTCGGAGGTCAGGTACTGGACGCGGTGCCGGTGCTCCTCCTTGCGGCTCCAGGCCACGTCGATGATGCCAACGTCGGCCTTGAGGATGAGGTCGCCGAACTTCCCCTTCACCTCGAGGAAGCTCATCAGGGCTATGTCGCCCACGCCCGACTCGGCCCCGCCGTCCAGCTCGTCGAGCTGGTTCTTGTAGCCCTGGAGCTTGACCTTCTCGGACTCCAGGTCCGCCTTGATGTCCTGGCTCTTCTTGAGGGCCAGCGTCTCGACCTTGGCGTTGAACGCGCCCAGGGTCGTGCGGATCTGCTCCATCTGGCCGAAAATGCCATCCAGCTTCTTCACCGTGTCGCCCGACACGCCGTACTTCATGAGGAGCCCGTGCTCCTCCTTGACCAGCTCCTCGTACTGCATGCGCACGAGCTCGTCGGTCTCGAAGTCCTTGTCGCCGACGCCGACCTTGGCCTTGCCCAGCTCGATGAGGTCCTCGATCTCCGCGATGTCGTCCCTGTACCCCGCGATGGCGAGCTTCTGGTTCTCGAGCTCGGTCTTGATGGCCTCGTAGTTCTGCGGCACGACCCCGGTCTCGGCCTTGACCACGCCCTCGATGTACAGCTCGGTCGCCACGATCTTGGCCTGGAGCTGGTCCACCTTGCGCTCCTGCACGACGAGGATGCGCGAGAGCTCCTTGTAGGCCTCCTTGGCCTCGCTCTCGCGGGCCTCGACCTCCTCGGGAGACGTGGGCAGGCCGCCGAGAAGCTTCTCGAGCTCTGCCGCGCTCGCCTTGAGCTGCAGCAGCTCGGCCTGTCCCGCGGGGGGAAGGAGCGAGGCCTCGAAGTCCATCAGCTGCTTCTGCAGCTGGGCCAGCCTGTTGGCTATCTGCGTGGAGCGGCTCTTGCCGCTCTTGAGGATGGGGAAGGCGTTGACCTTGGTCTCCCCCTCGAGCACGAGGTTCATCTTGTCGATGATCAGCTCGTTCTCGCCAAGCACGGCGTCGCATATCCCCAGGTCCTCGAGGACCTGGACGCCGCGGTCGGTGTCGGGGTTCGCGTCGACCCACTTTAGCGCGAGCGGCGGCAGGTAGCTGGACGTGTCGAACAGCGCCTCGTTCTCGGCGACGAGGCCGTGGAAGTAGGCCTGCGGATCGTCGTGCTCCGCGAACACGACCTCCAGCTCGGCCTGGACCGGCCCGAACTGCTTGCTGACGTCCTTGAAGACCTTGAGGGCCTCGTCGTACTCGCCGTTCCGGAGGAGGAGGTTGCCCCTCAGGATCTGCGCCTCCGGTATGAGCGGGGACTCCGGGTTCGAGATGCTCAGGACCTCCAGCGCCCTCTCGGCCTTGGTCGGATCCTCCATCTTGATGTAGACCCAGGCGGCCTCGTACAGCGCCTGGTCGAACATCTCGGAGGTCTTCACGATGGACTCGTACACCTCGGCGGCCCTCTCCAGCTGGTCGGTCTCGTAGTAGATCCTGCCGAGGTTGAGCTTCGCGAGGTCCCTTATCTTGCGACTCCTGGGGTCGTCGGCCTCGATCTCCGAGATCTCCTCGAAGAGCGACGCGGCGCTCGCCCAGTCCTTCTTCACGGCGTAGATGACGCCCATGAAGAAAATGCTCTGCGCGTGGTAGGCGTCGTCCTTCGGCACGGCCGCGAAGTTCTTGAGGGCCGTGTCCATGTCGTCCTTGAAGAAGAAGTACTTGCCCTTCGTGTAGCTGATCACCGCGTCCATGCCCGCGGACGCGCCGGTGTCGAGGGAGGAGAAGTACTGCTCCACCCCCTCGAAGTCCTCCAGCTTCATCGATACCTCGAGCAGCCGCGCGAGCGAGGGCTCCTGGTAGCCGGACCAGCCCTTCTCGCCGGCGTGCTCGAGCACCTGGATGTAGCGCGTCCTCGCCCCGTACAGGTCCTTGGCGTTGAACATGCTCTCCGCGAGCATGAACATGGCGTTGGGATAGGCGGTGTGATCCGGGTACTTGTCCACGATGTCGAGGAAGATCACGGCGGCGCGCTGGAAGTCGCCGAGCCTGAAGTACAGCTCGCCGTCCGCCACCCTCTTCTCGACGTCGAGGCCGCTCGAGGCCGACTCGTCCTTGAGGTAGTTCTGGCCCAGGCCCTCGGCCTCGATCTGGAGCGAGGCCACCTCCTGGGCGATCTGCTGGAGCGTCGCCTGCTCCGCGAGAGCGGCCCCGGGCAGCGCGAGCGCGATGCCGAGGGAGACGATGATCGTGTTGCGTCCCGTCATGGCCTGCCCGTCATTCACCGAGCGCCGTCACCTGCTCGACGTACTTGAGTGCAGGGCGCTGGTCGAGCGGCGTGGTGATCCCGCCCTTCTCGAAGCTCACGACCACGAGCGTCTTGGCCTTGCCCGCGTCCACGGAGAACGCGTGCGAGCTCCTCACCTTGAACTTGTAGCCCTTCAGGTACGCGAAGAACCCGTACCCGAACCCCTGGAACTCGAGGTGCACGCTCAGGGTGTGCTCGCCAGGGACGATGGCCCCGCTGAAGATCTGGACCTTCTTCTTCTTCGACGTCTTGATGCCGTCCTCGCTGGTCTTGTTGTAGACCGGGGCGCCGTCGAGGACGAACACCATCTTCATGAGCCTGAAGGAGCTGCCCATCTTGTTCAGGTAGTGGATCTGGGCCTGGGACCCTGCGCCGGCCGGGCCGGAGAGCACCTTCTCCGCCAGCAGGCTCAGCCTGGCCTTGGACCTGAAGATCTGCTCCTTGAGCTGGTTTATCTTCTGCTCGAGGTCCCTGAGCTTGACCGAGTAGGCGCCGGCCTTCTTCTTGAGGGCCAGCTCCTCCTCGAATCCCAGGGCCGGAGGCGCGGAGATCCCCAGGGCGTCCGTCGCGATCTCCGGCTCGTCCGCCGGGGTCTCACCCGTATCTGTGACCGGGGTCTCCTCGTCCGTCTGCGCGAGGACCACGGGCGCGGCCAGCATCGCTAGGACGATCACGAGGACCCTTGAAAGCCTGGTGTTGGTCATGGCACCTCGCTCCGGCTGGATTCTCCGGACTGTCACTCCGTCCCGGTCTTGGTCTCGGTGTACTTGATGGCAGGGCGATCCTCCATCTTCGTGTCCTGATCGCCCTTCTCGTACCCCACGATCGTCACCTTCACCCCCTTGCCCTCCTTCACCTTGAACTTGTGCGACGACCGCACCTTGAACTTGTATCCCTTCAGGTAGGAGAAGAGGCCGTAGCCCGCGCCGCGGTACACGAGGAGCACGGAGAGCGTGTGCTCGCCGGGAAGGATGGCCCCGTCGAAGATCCCGATCTCTCCGGCCTCCTGCGTGAGCCCCTCGTCGTCGGCCTTCTTGTAGATCGGCGCGCCGTCCAGGCTGATCACGGCCTGCACCAGCACGAACGACTCGCTCATGGTGTTGTCCAGGGCTATCACGGCCTTGGCGCCGCTCCCGGCCCCGGCGTTCAGCACCATGTTCACGACCTCGTCCATGCGCTCCTGGGACTGCTTGATCTTGTCCTGGAGCGCCTTGATCTTCTTCACGATGTCCGGGACCTGGATGCCGGTGGAGGCGGCACCCGGTTCGGCCGGAACGGCCTCGGATCCGAAGGCTGCGCCCGCCCCCCCGGTCCCGGCCACGGCATCGCCGGTCTCGCCCGCGGCATCGTCCCCTGCGGCTGCCGCTTCCTGGGCGGACGAGGCGGCAGGCAATAGGGCCAGGACGAGGAGGATCGCTGCTGCCCGGAAGCTGTGGAAGTTCATGGTGCCCCCTCGCAAGTTTGGGACGCCATTTCATAGGATAGATCGATCGACATGTCAACGCAGCCGGGCAATCGCTCTCCCCGCGGATATCACTCACGAATCATGACCCACCTTCGGCATTGGTCAAGGGGGGGTCCAGAGATCCCGGGAGCACCCGTGCACGTTCCAGTCATCGTGACCGGCACTCACGGACATGATCCCGCCCCGGCAACGGCCAGGGCAAGCGCGGCGAGGCCGCATTGGACGGCCCAGGCGATTCGTCGTAGGATGGGCCGGCCGGCCGGACCGACGGCCATTGTGGCGGGAGCATCCCCCGGGTGTCGGCGAGCAACAGCGACAACGATCTCTTCGCCATGTACCTCTCCGGGGACGCGGAGGCCTTCCGCACCCTCTTCCGCCGGCATGCCCGCGGCCTCGTCAACTTCGCCTACAGGATGCTCGGCGACGGGGCGCTCGCGGAGGAGGTCGCACAGGAGGCCTTCACGCGCCTCGTGCGCT
>CAZGVR010000197.1:6441-7485 GCA_964528945.1 uncultured Myxococcales bacterium | reverse complement strand
ACCGGATCCTCCAGAGCAGGCCGAGCGCCAGCGGCAGATCCTTTCGGTCCTTCTCCGCGATGCGTGCCGCCTGGACGAGCCAGTCCAGCTTCTCGGCAGTGGGGATCGCCGAGAGGCGGACCATTGCATGGGCGAACATGAGACCGCTCGAGCGCGACAGCTTGCCCGCGCGCGAGGCTCTCAGGACTATCTCCACTGAGACCGGATTCTCTGCATGGAGCGTGAGGCACCTGGCGGCCCAGCGCGAGGACGCCTTGAGATCCGCGAAGTGCTCGATGTACAGCGAGGCGAGCCTGGCGTAGACCTCCTCGAGCGCGTCCCCGTCGCCGAGGAACGGCAGGCTCCTCTCCAGGAGGTCGATCAGGAGGTTCGGCTGGCCGAGCTTCTCGACCATGGACACGAGCTTGCCGAGGGCCTCCCTCCTGTTGGGCGAGGCCTTGACCAGCAGCTCGTACGTGTCGATCGCCAGGCGGACCGGCACGCCCGGATCCTCGCGCGCCAGCCACGCGCCCAGGCTCCAGAGGGGGTTCGTCCATCCCTTTCGGCTCGAGCTGCACGCGAAATCGACCACGGCCTCGATCAGGTCCGGGCTCCAGCCCATGGTCCTGTAGAGGTCCAGCGTCTGCTCGAGGATCTCCGCGTTCCCGTCTAGAATCCGCCCACCCTCGGTCATGAGGTGGGCAGCCAGCTCAGGCAGGCCGTTCTCCCTGGCGCACCTGGCGGCCTCGAGCAGGAGCGCGGCAGGCTCGACCCCGCCGGTCTCCCTGATCGCCCTGGGATTCCTCTTCAGGATCTGCACGAAGAGCGGAGGGATCTCGGGGCAGCCCGGATGCGCCGAAAGGGCCGCCTGGATCGCCTGGATCGCCTCCTCGTACAGGTTCTCGCTCATCCTGTGCCGCGCCACGGCACAGAGCAGGGACGCGCCCACCGGGCCTTCCCCCACGGCCTCGCGGATCCTCGACAGCGGCCACATGAGGACGGGATCGTTGGAGGTGCCGGCAATGACCAGGACCGGCAGGAGCTTCCCGGCGCCGGTCCCGTCGT
>CAZGVR010000197.1:0-6431 GCA_964528945.1 uncultured Myxococcales bacterium | reverse complement strand
CGGGCCTCGTCGAGCGCGCCGAATCCGTCGGCCCACAGGTCCCCGGCCTCGAGGAGGAGCGCGGCTCCGGCGGTCTTCCTGCCCGCGAGGTCGGCGACGAGAGCGAGCGCGTCGTTCCGCAGGATGGGGGCCAGCCTCCTCAGCGTGACATCCATTGCCTCGACCGGGACGCCTGCCGGCGCGAACTCGGTCATGAGCATGCCGGTACGGACCAGGAGGGATATGACGGGCGCCGCCTTGTCCCCGTGGCGCTCGAGCAGCGTGGCAGCGGTCTCCCCGCCCACGCGCGGGAGTGGCAGCTTGCCGAGCACCCGCCTCATCTCGGCGATGTGCCTGGACATGCGCTCCGTGGGCCTCAGGATCGCCGAGAGAGGCACGTCCAGCGGCTGCGATGCGCCCTCGTAGATCTTCTTCAATGCCTCGATCACGATGGCGGGGAGGCCCGGGGCGTCATCGGCAGGAATCGCCCGGGACCCCGTGCCCGGCTCGAAATCGACCGATTCGACCGCCTCGGCGAGAGCTCCGCCCAGGCGCCTGGCAGCGAGCTCTCGGTGAGCCCTGTCGAGATCCTGCTCGGTAGTGGCCCCGGACCGGACCAGCGCCCGGCTCACGGGGATGTCCTCCTCCTTCACGAGGGCGATCGCCCTGTCGAAGCTGTCCTGGCCGATGAAGCCCCCGGCCAGCAGGAAGTCCGTGAAGGTCTGGCCCGGGCCGCGCAGCGAGCTGCCGACCAGCCGGCCGCCCGCCACCTCGACCGTGAGGGTAGAGGCGGATGTAGCGACCGTGAGGGCTCCATGGATGTCGACGGGATCCTGCCCGACAACGAGATCCAGCAGCCTGTCGAACGGAGAGTCCACGTGACCTGCCCCTCAGCGTTTCAGTAGGGATCCCCCTCGGTCTTGGGGGTGTCGCTGCTCGGCTGCCCCACCGAACCCATCACCTCCACCTCTACCTTCTTCTCCACGACCGGGGCACCTCCGTCGCCAGGCTCGGGCGGCGGGGGCGTCGTCGTTTCGTCGCCCGGGCCGATCGTGTCCTTGAGCTCCTCGATCTTCTTCTTGGCCAGCGATGCGTACGAACCGGTCGGCAGCACGTCGAGGTACCTCTGGTAGGTTTCCGACGCCGCCTTGAAGTTGCCCTTCTTCTCCTGTGCCTGGGCGAGCCCGATGATCGCCGGCCCGAAGTTCTTGTTCGTCTTGAGCGCCTTCTGGAACGACGAGATCGCCGATCCGTAGTCGTGCATGGACATGTGGCAGTACCCGGATCCCGAAAGGGCGTCCATGCTCGCCGGGTTCATCTGGAGGGCCTTGCCGAAGTAGCCGAGAGCCTTGTCGCAGCTTCCGCTCGACTGGAAGGACATGCCCTTGGAAACGTAGAAGTCGTAGGTCTTGCCCTCGGGGATGCCTCCGCCGTCCGACCCGCCGCCGCCCGCGGCACCGCCGCCCTTTGGAGTCGTCGCGACCGGGGCCGTGGTGGTCGCCTCGGTCGCGGGCGCGGTCTCTGCCGGGAGGTCGGCTTCGGCCTGGGCCTCGTCCGCGACGGCTGCGTCCAGGGCATCGTCGCCGCCCTGGCTCGACGCGTCGTCCGCGGGCTTCGGGACGGCCTTGCCGGCGGCACCGAAGACGTCCGAGTCCAGGACCTCGATGAGCCTCACCGCCAGCGTGTGGTCGGAGTTGAGCTCCAGGATGTCCTTGGCCTGGGTCCGGCACTCCTCCTTGCGTCCGGCGACCGCGTAGAGCAGGGCGAGGCGATACCTGATGCGGATCGTCCCGTCCGGGCGCTTCACCAGCCGCTCGAGATCCGAGATGACCTTGTCGAGAGGGACGCCGTCGTCCCAGTCCGTGAGGGCGGCGACGTAGAGGGTCTCGGCGTCGCGCGGGGCGATGTCCAGGGCGCGCTCGACGTACTTGCGAGCGGCCTCTAGGTCGCCCGACAGGCGGAAGGCATCCGAGAGCGCCCTCAGCGCCGCGAGGTCGTCCGGGGCCGCGAGGACCGCGACCTGCGCCAGCTTCTTCGCCTCGCGTGCCAGCGTGCCCACGTCATCCATGCTGGAGGCTCCGGTCTTGCCGAAGATGTTCCGCTGGTCCCTCGCGTACTGTGCGCGGGTGGTCAGGATCTCGGCCAGCCCGGCGGCCGCTCCCACGTCGCGCTCGTTCTTCTCGAGCAGGTCACGGTAGATCTTCTCGGCCTGGTCGAGGTAGCTGGCCGTGTCGAGCAGGAAGTACTCGTGGGCCTTTTCCAGGGACTTCTGCCTCTCGTCCCGGGCGACCGGCTTCACGATGCCGCTCACCCACCCCTTGATGAGATCGCGCTAGAACCACCCGGCCACACCCAGGCCGCCGACGGCCAGGAGGCAGATCACCAGGACCCATGCCTTCCAGCGGCCCGGGCTGGATGGCATGAGCAGATCGTCCGAGGCTTCCCCATCCCCATCCCCGGCCTCGCCCTTGGGCACCGAGAGGGATCTCGGGAGCGGCCCCTGGATCGTGCCCTCCTCGGCTTCCCCGGACTGGTACGAGAGGTCCCTGGCCGCGCGCGAGGCCTCGGTCTTGCGAATGGACGCCGTGAAGGGCTCCGGCAGCCCGGCTGCGGTTGCCTGGGCCTGCCTGGCATCGGCCCTGGACGCGGGCGGGTGTATGGAGACCTGATCGTAGTGGACCGACAGCCGAGGCGCATCGTCCTGCGGGTCGGGGGATGCCTCGGCCGCCTGCTTGGCGCCGGCCGCCTTGAGGGCCGCGAAGAGGCTCTGGAGTTCCACGATCTCGCCGAGCCGCTTCCAGGTCTTTCCGGTCCTGGAAAGCTCGTCGTTGTCGTCGATCTTCCCCTCGCGGATCCATTTCTGGATTGTCCCGAACCTGTCGATGCCGAAGACCTTTCCGGTCCGCTTGCGCACCATCCAGCCGGCCTGCTGAAGGGAGTCGTCGCTCTCGTCCGAGAAGATCTTGAACAGGTGGCTGCACTGGGTACAGCGCACAACCGTTCCCTTGGAACCCACCAGGGTCTCGTCGAAGTCGTAGCTCGTCGAGCACTTGGGGCAGGTCACGATCATGGAATGTCTTGTATATCACAAGAGGGCGGGGGACTGCCAGACAGCCTGGAGCGTGTGATCGGAGGTGTGAACCTGCATTCACAGGAGCCTGTGGCCGGAGTCATGGGATGACCAGCCCGGGGAATGGATCCCTGCACGGGTCTCGCACGTAATACCCGGTCATGCTGTCGCGTTTTCGCGGGGATGGGGTATTTCGCAGGGATTGCGGGATGCTGGCATCCCTTTTGCGAAAGGGCATCACGAGGCAAAAGCCCCCAAGGGGCGAGCCCAGGAGGACGCCATGCGTCGGATCATAATCGTACAGGCTCTTGCAACGGCGGTCGCGGCCACCTCGCTGACCGGGTGTCCCATCTGGTGGGACGACTGGGGTCACGACGGCGGCTCTTGCCAGGTCGGGGATCCGGCCTGCGACCAGGAGTGCAACGTCGATGACGACTGCCTCGATGCCTACTGGTGCGACGCGGGGTACTGCGAGCCTTCCGGATGGTGCACGTTCGGGTGCGCTCCCGGCACGGTCTGCGACGAGGAGCGCGATACCTGCGTCCCGCTAGAGGGATGCACGCGCGACGAGGACTGCACCAGATACCCGGGCTACTGCGACGAGACGCAGGGCATCTGCGTGATGACAGACGAGTGCCTGGTGGATGGCGACTGCGCGGTGTTCGGGGAGAGCTTCGTATGCTCGGCCGGGGAGTGCGGTCCGGACGAGGGGCCGTGCCCTGACGGTCACTGCGGGTGCTTAAGCGATGTCGAGTGCGACGGCGGCTGGATCTGCGAGGGAGGCGTCTGCAACGATCCCGCGGAGCTGTGCATCTTCGACTTCTCTTGCCTAGCAGGCATGCGCTGCCAGAACTCCTTCTGCGTGGTCGACTGCAGCGGGGGATCGGCATGCCCCACCGGGCAGGTCTGCGACGGTGCGCTGTGCGTGGAGGATCCAGACGGCGGCGGGCAGTGCCTGTACTCCTCGGACTGCGGTGCCTCCCAGCGCTGCGTCAACGGCTACTGCACGAACGAGTGCTCTGCCGACGCCGAGTGCGGTGCGTTCGCGAGGTGCCTGAGCGGCCTGTGCAGGCCCGACGGAAGGCCGGCCGCGAGCTGCGAGGAGGTCGGCGGGTGCGGCGCCCTGGACTGCGTCGCGGGTGCCTGCCGCATGCCGTGCGTGGACTACCGCAACTGCGAGACCATGGGCGCGTTCACCGTGTGCGACGACGCGTCCGGATCGCCGACCCGGGGATACTGCGTCACGCCGTCCGAGGCCGCCGGGGAGTGCGCTCGCGCCTCCGAGTGCGTGGACGGAGTCTGCCTGGACGGCGCTTGCTAGCCGCACAGCTCCCGACCTCCCTTCGTCACATACCCTCGACTATGGTCCACCGACCGGCTATAGCTCTCCGTCGATGAAGGAGGGCATTGTCGACGACCACGAGAGCGGCGCTTCGGTCATCGCGCGCCGCGCGGTCGAGGTCCTCTCCCGCGATGCAATCGAAGCGGGAACGATGACCGGGGTCCGATCCGCGGCGGACCGGATCGCCGGCCTGAGACCGAGCATGGCCGCCATCGACGGTGCGCTCAGGATGTTCGTGGCGTGCCTCGAGAGCGAGCCGGCGGATGCATCCTCCTGGGACCGTGCCGTGCGGCGGTCCAGGGACCTCACCATCGCGAGGATGGACGCGAGCCGCGAGCGGCTGGTGGGGGTGGCCGTGCGGCTGCTCTCGGGAGCCGGCCCGAGCCGCCTCGTGTCGCTGTCGTGCTCGAGCACCGTGAGCGCGATCCTGGATGCATGGCGGCCGCCCGCACTCCTGCTGTCGGAAGGCAGGCCAGGGCTGGAAGGGCGGGCCATGGCGCGCAGGTACGCGGGACGTTCGATCCCCGTGGAGATGTGCACGGACGCGGCGCTGCCCGGACTCCTGCGCTCCGGCGACCTCGTACTGGTCGGCGCGGACGCCGTGGAGGCGGATGGCAGCCTGGTGAACAAGGTCGGCACGCTGCCGGCCGCGATGGTCGCGCGCGAGCGCAGCGTGCCGTTCTTCGCGGCCTGCGAGCGCTTCAAGTTCACCGAGCGGACCGGCCTGCCGCTCGAGGAGAAGGACGTGGGCGAGGTCTGGCCGGATGCCCCGTCGGGCGTCGCCCTGCGCAACCTCTACTTCGAGCGGACTCCGGGCTCGCTGGTGACCGGCTTCCTGACCGACGAGGGGATCGTGGCCTTCTGGGAAGGTGGCTGGAGGCCGTCGTAGATCCGCTTTGTCAGCGCATCCCAGTCCATCTCCCCCGTCGACAGCACCAGCGTGACGGCGGCCGGCCCGTGGGCCGGCATGACCAGCAGCTTCTCGATGTCCGCGGTCCGTGACGGGCCCGTCACGAGTGCCTGGCGCGGGCCGAGCGCGCCCGACGACCTGAGACCTGCGTAGGCCGTGTAGACCGACTCGCGATCCGGCAGGAGGTCGGAGGTCCGGGCGACGAGGATCACGTGACGCGGAAGCAGCGTGGCCAGGGCCTGATCCGCGTCACTCCCGAGGTCCATCACCGCCGTTCCGGTCGATGCGATCACGAGCCGCGCCAGGCCCACGCCCATTGCCGTGCCGTCCCTGCATGCCGTGCCACCCTGCAAGCTCACGTCCTCCTGGGCCAGGCCCCTTGCCAGGCGCAGGATCTCCACGGCTGCCCCGTCCGTGTCCTGCACGACCACCAGCCTCTCCTCCACCTGCCCTGCACACGCTTCGGCGAGCGCCTGCGAGAGCGTCCGGATCCGGTCCTCCTGCGTCGCGGGAACGGTCATGGCTCCTTCCCCTTCCCGGGACCGCCGGACGTGAACGAAACCGGCCGCGGCTCGGGCAGGGTCCGTCCCGATCGCCACGCCTCGAGCGGTCCCCATCCGCAGGCCAGGCGCCGCGCGTGGGGGGCGAGCTTCCATGCGAGGGACCACGTCAGGGGGTGGGACGCCAGGAATCCGAACGCCCTGAGGCCCATGCCAGTGAGGGCATCCAGCCCGCCAGCCGAGATGCGGCGGCGCCTGAGCTCCAGGATGACGTCGGTGATGGGTATGCGGACCGGGCAGACGTCGTCGCAGGCCCCGCACAGCGTGGACAGGAACGGCAGGTCCGGATCAGACCCGTGCGTGGAGAGGCCTCCCTGCACCATCAAGCCGAGAGGCCCAGGGTACGGGCCTCCGTAGGCATGGCCTCCGACGAGCCTGAACACGGGGCACGCGTTCATGCAGGCGCCGCACCTGATGCACGACAGCGCCTCGCGGAGCACGGGATCGGCGGCCATGGCGCGGCGGCCGCCGTCCAGGAGGACGACGTGCATGGCCGCTCCTCTCCTTGGGCCTGCGATGAGCGAGACCGCGGAGCTCTGGCGCTGTCCCGTGGTGGATGTAGGCAGCAGG
>CAZGVR010000196.1:0-7499 GCA_964528945.1 uncultured Myxococcales bacterium | reverse complement strand
ATCGGCTGCGGGTCAGCCCTGCTCGCCGTGCTCCTTGCCCTGTTCCTCATGGGGGCCTGCACCTGCAAGGCCTGCGCCAGCTGCTGCACGCAGATGGGCGATCTCGCGCAGAAGGCGCAGGTCCAGGAGGAGGCCGAGTCGGCCAGGATCTGGAAGGTAGGGGAGACGGTGCAGGTCGCGACCCTCTCCATCACGGTCACGGACGCGCGCAGGCAGGAGCAGATAGTGGTCGTGACGACCGAGATCGAGAACTCGGGGTTCGATCCATTCCCCATGAACGCGTCGATGTTCCTGGTGGAGGACGGCGCGGGCGCCTCGTTCCCCGTGGACGTCGAGAAGACGGCCATGACCATGTCCGGGCTCGTGTCCGGCCAGGAGATCCCGACCACCCAGCCCACGACCGTCCGCACGGTGTACACGATCCCGCAGGAGTCCTCGGGGCTGATCCTCATCGTGAGCCCCGAGTCGACCGGAGTGAGCCAGCGCAGGATCGCGCTCGGGCTGTGAGCATGACCACACGCACGTCGAGGCTCGCTCTTGGATGCGCCGCGGTCGCACGGGCCATGGGCGGACGCGACCCTGGGATGCTCGCCGACTGCGCCGCGGGCGAACCGCGCCGCGCCCTGCTCATGGCATGCGAGGCGGATCGGACCGGTGACCAGGGCTCCGGCCAGGCCAGGGGCCTCCCGCACGTCCACCCCAGCTGGTGGACGGAGCCCGCGCTCGCGCTCCCTGCCCGCGCCAGGGCGGTCTTCGCAGGGACCCTGCCACCGGAGGGCCGCAGGCTCGCCTCGGCGGCCTGCGCCGAGGCCGCCGAGTCCTGGGCCGCTGGCGATGACCCGGCATGGATGCCCGGGGAGACCCTGGCGTCCATCGCGAGGATGCTGAGGCCTCCCTCGCTGGATCGGGCGCCCCGACCCTGCCAGGAGGGACGGCCGGACAGGATCGCGGAGTTGATCTCGAGCCACCCCGTCGAGACGGCCGCGATCACCGGGATGGTGGCACGGGCGCTCCCGCAGGGCTCGCCGCCGGCGGCCGCGCGCGACCTCGCCCTGCTGGCGGCCGGCATGGCCGGGGACACGGACCAGGCAGAGGCCCTGGCGCTCGGCATGCCGCGGCCGATCGGGCTCGCCTTCCTGATCGCGAGGTCGAGGTGGTCCCTCCTGCTCGACCCGGCGGAGAACGCCGGGGACGGGGCCGGCGCGAGGAGCGGCAGGTGAGCAGGATCCTCAAGGGACGGGGCGTGCTCAAGCCCGGCCACCTCGGCCTGCTGGGCCGGGGGCGCGAGGTGATGGAGGCCGCCGAGCGCGCTGCTGCGCGTACGGCCGAATCCGCTGCCGATCGGGCAGCGGCGATCGGGATCGAGGCCGAGAGGCAAGGGTTCGAGGCCGGCATGGCGCGCGCGGCAGCGTCGTGCATCGAGGCAGAGGCACGTCGCGCCCGCTGGCTCGACGGCGCGCGCGAGGATCTGGTCGAGGTGGCCCTGGCGGCCGCGGCGTCGATCGTGGCGAGCGCGCGCGACCTCGATCCCGGCGTTGTCGCGAGGGCGGTCGAGGAATCCGTGGTCAGGATCCGCGGGGCGCGCAGGATCGAGGTCAGGGTCGCGCCGTGCGACGAGCGCGCGCTCGATGACCTGGCCCTCCGCGGCCTCCCGATCGGGGTCAAGGCGGATCCAGGGATCGCTCCTGGCGGCTGCCTGATCGAGACGGACCTGGGCACGGTGGACGGCCGGATCGAGACCAGGCTCCAGTCCTTGAGGGAGGCACTCGAAGGGGTGGTGGCCAGGATGGGGCGCGTCGAGGGCGGCGGCGAATGAGCCAGGACCTGCCGACCGATCCCGGGCCGCGCTCCTGGCTGCTGCCTGCGAATCCATACTCGGGCCGCAGGATCGCGATCCACCTGGCGCTCTTCCTCGCCACGATCCTGACCACGCTGTGGGTCGGCGCGGTGTACAACGGCGAGTACCTGGATCGCATCGAGCATCCGACTCTCCTCGACCTGGTGCGCGCGGGACTGCCGTACTCGGCCACGCTCATCGCGATCCTGCTCAGCCACGAGATGGGGCACTTCATCGCTGGCAGGATCCACAGGGTCAGGCTCAGCCTCCCGTACTTCATCCCCCTGCCCATAGCTCTCGGGACCATGGGCGCGATCATCGCAATGCCACCGCTCGACTCGCGCAGGAAGCTCCTGGACGTGGGCGCGGCAGGGCCGCTCGCCGGCCTGGTCGTGTCCACCGCGACCATGATCGTGGGCCTCAGGCTCTCCCAGGTCAGCGAGCTGCAGCCTGGCATGACCGTGCTCCAGGAAGGCCAGAGCCTCTACTACCTCCTGCTCAAGGCGATCGTGCTCGGCCCCATGCCGCCCGGTCACGACGTGTTCCTGCACCCGATCGCCTGGGCGTCCTGGATCGGGTTCCTCGTGACCATGCTCAACCTGCTCCCGGTCGGCCAGCTCGACGGCGGGCACGTGGCCTATGCCCTGCTCGGCGAGAGGCAGAACAGGATCTCGGGGTGGATGCACCTCGCCCTGGTCGGCCTGGGCATTGCCGTGTGCGCCTGGTTCGGCGGCGCGGCCATGCTGGGGGGGGAGGACGCGGCCGGCATCGCGTCGGCGGCGCAGACCGGGTTCTCGTGGTTCGTGTGGGCGATCGTGCTGTTCATCATCAGGCGGCTGGGAAAGGGATACCACCCGAGCACCATGGATCCGGCGCCTCTCGGCCCGCTGCGCACTGCCGTTGGCATACTCTGCTTCATCCTGTTCTTCGCGCTGTTCATGCCGGTTCCGTTGCGCGTGGTAACGCTCTGAGAAACCGGATCTTGCGGAAACGAAAGAAGTTTGCTAACAATTTGCCAATCCATGCTGATATGCGCCAAAGGCGTCCAGCTCCTCAAGCTCCTGGCCGACAGCACGCGGTTCAAGATCCTGTGCATGCTGGCCGAGAGGCCGCACTTCGTGCACGAGATCGTGAAGAACACTGGCGTCTCGTCCTCGGCCGTGAGCCAGCAGCTCAGGCTGCTCAAGACCGCCGGGCTGGTCAAGGACCAGAGGTTCGGCCAGTCAGTGCAGTACGAGCTCACGGACGAGCACGTCTTCCAGATCCTGGATGCCGTTTTCGAGCACGTGAAGGACCAGGAGCGCTAGATCGGGATCTCGACGATCGAGAGCTGGTACCCGGTCATGTCGCTGTACGTGTAGGGTCCCCGTCCGATGGGGAACGACTCGGTCTCGTACGTGGCAGGATCGATCTTGATGGCATAGCCTGTCGCGCTGTCGTTGTACGCGACCGCCCAAACGTAGCCCTGGAAGTCGATGGCAACGCCCACGATGTCGCCGTGCGACCCGCCCGTGTGCACCGGGAAGCGGTTGATGAGCGTCACGTCGCTCTCGTTCACCCTCAGGACCTCGCCTGTCGTGACCGCGGCCCACACGGACCCCATTCCGTCCACCGCGATCCCCCGGTTGAAGCTCGTCATGCCGGTCGAGTAGGTCGTGTTCGCCCCGGACATCGGATCGAGCTTGTTCACGCAGCCCATGCCCGCGGTCCACACGTAGCCTTCCCTGTCCACCGAGATGCCATAGCCGCAGGGCACGTTGTAGATCTGCTCCGTGAGGCTGGTCATGTTCAGCCGGGACAGGCGGCACATCATGACCGTGCAGGTCATGGCCACGGTCCAGAAGCTGCCGCGGCCGTCCATGGCCCCGCCGTACGGCCCGATGCCCACCGGGGCCTGGGTCTCCACGATCCCGGTGTCGCCGTTCAGCACGTACACCACGTGGTTCATCATGCAGCCGATCCACACGCGGCCGCCGTACCCCGTGTCCTCGTCCTCGGTCCCGTCCCAGGCGGTCGCACGGCAGCCCATGGCCGCGGATCCGGCGTCGGGAAGCGGCGTGTTCCAGATCATGCACTCGTCCTCGCCCCAGGGCCGCACGTCGTCCGGGCCGGTCGAGGTCTCGATCCCGTCGCCGTCGTGATCGATGCAGTCCACCTTCTCGGCCGCGAACTTGGTGACCGACGACGGCCCGGAAGTGGGATCCCTGTTCGTGACGACCATGTCCCCGTGCAGGTTCACGGACGTGCGCGAGGGATCGCAGCTCGAGGTCACGGGGCACGTGTAGTACCTGGCCAGCTCTTCGCCAGTGAGCGTGCAGAGCTTGGAGAGCGTGCCCTCGTCCGAGTTGGCGATCCAGATGTACGACTTCTCCCCGCACGTCGTTGGTACGACGTCGCTGCCCGGATCCGTGAGGTCGGGATCCGTTGCAGCGTCCGGGTCCGGGGCCGTGTCGGCCGCCACGTCGTCCCCGGCCAGGTCCAGGGCGTCCCAGGTGGATCCGTCACCCACCCCGTGATTGTCGTCCGCCCCGCACGCAGGGAGCGATGCGACCACCCATGCGAGAGCCAGCACCGGTACATGCTTCATGGCAGCCCTCCTTGAAGGGTACGACGTAGGATACATCCCGCTGGCGCGCGGAGCAAGCAAGTGGATCTTCGGCCTGCGTGTCTACCGCGTCTTCCTACCAGCCAAGGAACAGGCGGTGCGCGAAGTTCGGGTCGCCTGCCTTGTCCAGGATCCTGCGGCTCGCGGCCTCGATGTCGTACTCCACCCGCCTGAACGTGATCCGCGACGTCTCGCCGTCGTAGGTCACGAAGCTCGCCCTGTTGTCCAGGTCCCTGGGCTGGCCCACGCTCCCCACGGACACGATGCAGCGCTGCCCGTCAGCCGGCAGGGTGAAGTCCCTCTCGAGGATCTCGTGCACGTCGAAGTCCTCGACGACGAAGACCTTCGTTAGGTGGGAGTGGCCCAGGAAGGTGAGCCTGGGGAGCTTGTCTATCATGGTGAAGAGCTTCTGGACGTGCTCCACCTCGAAGATGTAGTCGAAGTGCTCGGGGTGGAGCGGCGACCCGTGCGTGAGCAGCGCCTCCAGCTCGGGGATGCGGCGTGTATACGGAAGGCCACGCAGCCAGTTCATGTTGAGGGGCGAGAGGGCGCGCGAGTGCGAGTCCAGGACGTGCCTCGCCGAGTCGTAGTAGTAGTCGTAGTTCATGCGGCCGGCCACGGCCGCGTCGTGGTTGCCGAGGACCGTCACCTCGGCCATCCTCCTCACGATGCGGGTGCACTCGTTGGGCCAGCCGCCGTAGCCCACCGTGTCGCCGAGGCAGAAGATCCTGTCCGCCCCCTGCTCCGCGATGGCCGTCCTCACGGCGAGGAGCGCCTCCAGGTTCGCGTGCACGTCGCTGAAGATGGCGACCTTCACGCGATCACTCCTTCAGCCTCGCGAGCCGTGCGTCCACGGTCCTGGCGAACAGCACGAGCACGTCGTCCGTGTCCGCGTGCTCCAGCGCCTCGACCTCGGCCTGCACCGCGATGCGCCGCTCCAGGGCGCGCCTGGCCAGGGTCGAGAGCATCATGTCGGGGTCGTTCGAGAAATCCTTGATCTGCCTCTCGCAGCCCGCGGTCGAGAGGACAGCGGCCAGGAAGGCGAGCCTGTCCTCGCAGCCGCGCGGGTTCCTCAGGAACTGCTCCACGGTTCGTACGGCCATGGTCCCGTACCTGGAGAGGACGATCGCCTCCAGCTTCCAGTCGGGCTCGTCGTGCTCGCACATGGCCCCGAGGAGCGGGACCAGGGCGCTCCTCAGCTTGAGGCGGCCCAGGGCGAGAGCCGACATGATGCGAGCCTCGCGGCTCCCGGACCTGAGCCCGCTCATGAAGAGCCCCTCGGCCGCGTCCTCGACCTCCATCATGCGCGGCGCGACCTCGAGGAGATCGCCGGTGTCCATGAGCGGCAGGGCTGCAGCTACCGCCTCCAGGCCGGCGCTCCCGCCCCGCGAGATCAGCTCCGCGGCCGCGGCCGCCCTCCTGGACGGCCGGTACAGCCAGCGATCGAGGATCTCGGGATCGACGCTCCCCAGGGGTTCCGCGTCGAGCGCCCTGATCTCGGCCGCGCCCTGGACCTCGATCCCGAGAGGCGCGAGCCAGTCCATGGCCACCTCGGCGATCTCGGGATCCAGCGGGATCTCCCTCCGGGCCGCGGCGTCGACCAGGCTCCTCCAGTTCCCGGCGATCTCCGCCTGCTCGAGGTCGTGCCCGGTGCGCAGGACCTTCAGGAAGGCGCGCAGGGAGTGCCCGACAAGGGCGTTCTCGTCGTCTGCGAGGCCCATGGCCACCGCAGACTGCGGCAGCGAGCCCGGGACGTCCAGGCCCAGCTCCACGGCCCTCGACAGGATCCGGCGCCTGATGGTGGCCATTCCCTCGAGCGGAAAGGAGTACACGCGGACGAGCCTCTGGGTGGACTCGGGACGGGACCACTCGGCCACGTCGCGGAGCGCCTGGAGCACGCAGTGCGGGGTCGCGTGCTCCTCCACGTACTTCGAGTGGAAGGGGAAGGGCTTCTTGAGATCGGCGAGCAGGGCGCCCACGATGGCGTTCTCGTCCGGCGCGGCCGGGCTGTCGAGCCGGGGATGCTCGAGGAAGTACCGCTCGAGGTCGGAGGCTATCGACTTCACGTTCCCCTCGATGCGGTTCGCGGCCACGAAGGTCACGACCCGCCCGAGATCCTGCGAGGCGAGCGTCACGTGGGCCTCGCACTTCTCCCCCAGCCTGCCCAGGATGCGCCTGTGCGATCTGGCCTGGTAGTCGAGGAGCCACTTGAACAGGAAGACCTCGCGCTTGGGCGGCCTGACCGCGGCCGTCAGCACGGCCCACGGGTATCCGGACTGATCCTCGACGAGGTGGACGCGGAACCTGACGGTCGCGTTCCTGACCCCGTCCAGCAGGGCCTCGTCCGTGGTCACGGCCCAGATCTCGACCTTGTTCCCGGAGAGCCCGACCCAGCGCCGGGAAGGCGATGCCAGCGCCCTGGAGATCTCCTGGTCGAGCTCGCCCGGCCGCCTGGACGGCTTGGCGGACGGGCCTGCCGCCCGTTCCACCGCCTGCGGACGGGCCGCGGCCGGGGCGGCCGGCACTATGCGCCTCTCCTCGACTATGGCTTCCTCGGAGACTATCTCCGCCTCCTCGACGACGTCCGCGTCCGCGACCTCACCGGCCGCGGCCTGCCGGATCGCCCGTACCGGCTGTGCGGGCTGGGCCGCCTGGATCGGCTGTGCGGGCTGTATCGGCTGGGCAATCTGGCCGGCCTCGGGAATGGCCCGCCTGATCGTCTCCTGGAGGTTCGGCGACTCCAGCGGCTCTGCCTGCTCCTTCTGGCGGACCGTCGTGAACCACGAGGAGCCTCTTTCGTCCGGCCTCGCCTCCGCAGGGAATCGCGGCTTGCCCGCGGCCGCCCTCTCCCCGTCGCCGAGCGCCTTCTCCCTGAGCGCGAGCGCCTGGGCAAACTCCTCGGCCTCCCTTGCCCTCTTCTCGATCGCGAGCTTCTGGGTGAGGATCTCCTCCCTGAGCGACTCGACCTCGCGGAAGCCGCGATCGAACTCTTCCCGCCTCGCCTCGAGCGAGGACTCGCGGTTCGCGATGTCGTTGTCGCGCGCGCCCGCGACCTCG
>CAZGVR010000195.1:0-7503 GCA_964528945.1 uncultured Myxococcales bacterium | reverse complement strand
GCCACCGACGCGGTGCGCGAACACCTGCTCGCGAGCGAGCGGGCCGCGTCCGTGAGCTGGGCGAGCCGCGAGCGTACGCGATCGCCTAGCGGCATGCGAGCCGCGAGCGGCGCGAGGATGATGACCGCGGCCGAGGCCAGCAGCACGCAGGCCGCGGCCAGCGTCGCCTCCCCGAACCCGCACAGGAGCCCGCCGCCGAGCGCGAGCGCGGCGAGGACCCCTGTGTCCACCAGCCGCTCGACCAGGATCACGCCCGCACCCTTCCAGGGATCCACGAGATCCTTCAGGAACACCGCCCTGAGCACGTCGCCCGCCTTGGAGGGCGTGAGGATGTTGAGCGGCAGCGCGGCAAGGAATGCGCGGAGGCACCTGCCGTAGGGAACGCGATCGCCGGCCATGCGGAGCGCGATCCGGAAGCGGAGGCTGGCCGCCAGGGGCACGAGGAGCATGACCAGGGCGGCCGCGCAGAGGACCAGAAAATCCGCCGAGACGAGCGCCCTGGATACGGCGGCCGCGTCGAACCTGTGGACGAGCAGGGCGAGAACGCCGGCAGTCGCGGCCACGAGGAGCAGCATCCTGAGCCAGCCGAGACGGCCGTAGATGCGCCCGATGATCCCCTTCCATTGCGGTCGCGGATCGAGGCTCATGGCGCAGCACACTACTTGCAATTTGCCGGATTCGTCCATAAATGAAGCGATTCAGGACAGCGCCAAGGAGAAGTCGCATGACGGAGAGCTACAAGGTGGCGGACCTCGGCCTCGCGGACGCGGGCCGCATGAAGATCGAGTGGGCCGAGAGCCGCATGCCCGTGATGATGGAGATCCGGAGGCGCTACGGCAAGGAGAAGCCTCTTTGCGGCGCCCGGGTCGCGGGCTGCCTGGACGTGACCAAGGAGACCGCGGTCCTCGTGGAGACGCCTCGCGCCTGCGGCGCGGAGGTGAGCTGGAGCGGCTGTAACCCGCTCTCGACCCAGGACGACGTGGCGGCCGCGCTGGCGCGCTCGGGCGTGGCGATCTACGCCTGGCACGGCATGTCCACCGAGGACTTCTACTGGGCCATCGAGCGGACCATCGAATTCGGGCCGAACCTCACGCTCGACGACGGCGCGGACCTCATCTTCACGGTGCACAGCAAGCACAGGGATCTCGCGGCGAAGCTGCGCGGCGGGACCGAGGAGACCACGACCGGGGTCCACAGGCTCAGGGCCATGGCGGGCGACGGGAAGCTCCTCTACCCAGTGATCGCGGTCAACGACGCCGAGACCAAGTGGGACTTCGACAACGTCTACGGGACCGGGCAGAGCTCCCTCGACGGCATCCTCCGGGCTTCCAACGTCCTGCTGGCCGGCAAGAGGTT
This sequence comes from uncultured Myxococcales bacterium, assembly GCA_964528945.1. Classification (GTDB taxonomy): domain Bacteria; phylum Myxococcota_A; class Polyangia; order DRWM01; family DRWM01; genus CAZGVR01. The sequence goes on along the minus strand of CAZGVR010000195.1, from coordinate 6,147 downwards.
CGTGGTGGCGGGCTACGGCCACTGCGGCCGCGGCTGCGCCACAAGGGCCCGCGGCATGGGTGCCCACGTCATCGTCACCGAGGTGAAGCCCACGGCGGCGCTCAAGGCGATCCTGGACGGCATGGAGGTGATGCCCATGGACCAGGCCGCGCGCGTGGGCGACATCTTCATCACGGCCACGGGCATGAAGGACGTGATCGTGGGCCGCCACTTCGACGACATGAAGGACGGGGCGATAGTCTGCAACACGGGCCACTACGACTGCGAGATAAGGATCCCGGATCTGGAGGCCCGCGCGCGCGGCGTTCGTACGATCCGGCAGAACAACGAGGAGTTCACGCTGAAGGACGGGCGGCGCGTGTACCTCCTCGCGAGGGGCAGGCTCGTGAACCTCGCCGCGGCCGAGGGGCACCCGAGCGAGGTCATGGACATGAGCTTCGCCAACCAGTTCCTCTCGCTCATGGCCCTGCACACCGAGCCCGAGAGGCGCAAGGTCGGGGTCCACGACCTGCCCGAGAGCCAAGATCAGGAGATCGCCAGGCTGAAGCTCGAGACCATGGGCCGGGGCATCGACACGCTCACGCCCGAGCAGGTCGCCTACCTGGATGATTACTCGGCCGGGACCTGATCACAGGTCGAGATCGTCGAGCCTCTCGTCGCCAGTCTCAGGCGGCTTCTCCTCGTAGACCGTCTGCTTTGGCGGCTTCTTCTTCTTCGCGCCCACGCCCTTGAGCGTGCTCTCGCCTTCCTCGGGAGGCTCGTCCGACTCGGGAGTGGTGGCTGTCGCCTCCTCGTCCGCGGCTGCCACGGCCGCCTCCTCCCCGACGATCAGGGTCTTCATGACCTTGAGCACGTCCTTCTCGGACTTGTAGCACTCCCACTTGCCGCCGCCCTTGAACTCCGCGTCGTAGCCCCACGTTCCGTGGATGTTGTGAACGTCCTTCTGGGTGGGCGGGGTCCCCTTCTTCTCGACCAGGTACTGGAAGACGCCCTGTCCCGACACGGTCTTGGCGACCCCCACGCCCTGGGGACCCGCGCTCTGCGACCAGGTGAAGCGCAGGATGTTGCCGTCGGCCGTGCCCTCGATGCGCCCCTCCCCGTACTCGACCGTGCCCACGACCGTCGAGCCGGTCTGGGTGAGGTTCATCTGGCCGAAGAAGTCGCAGTAGTACTTGCCGTTCCAGGTGAACCCCGGCGGCATCTTGCCCTTCGGAAACCCACCGACCTTCTTGGCCCCGCCTCCGCACGAGGAGAGCACGAGAACCGAGAGGATAGCGATTCCTAGTGTTCTGGACGCCTTCATGGTCCCTCCTGGGAGAGCGTGACGCCCAAGGGCCCGCCACGTCTCCCGCTACTATATTCGATGCGCCCGCTGGTTCAAGGGGCCGCACGCAGGGCCCGGTCCTCAGGGAACGGCAACGTAGCCGAGCGCCCTCAATCGCGCCTCCATCACGGGATCCAGCGTGATCTCCTTCGCGTGCGCGCCGCCCTTCCAGCCGTCCGCCTGATCGAGGAGCCACCGCTTCAGCCTCTGGACCACGGCAGGGTGGGCGGGCGCCGCGTTCGCGGTCTCGCCCGGATCGGATTCGATGTCGTAGAGCTCGGTCGCGCCCGTGCGAAGCCGGACCACGAGCTTCCACCTCCCGTCGAGCGCTCCCACGATCTCGGACCTGTTCTTCCTCAGGGCGGGAAGCACGGTCTCCATGTAGAGAGCAGTGCCCTGCCCTGGAGCCGCGCCGCCCTGCCAGGCGGGCCCGAGCGACGGCCCGGGAAGGACGGACCCGGCGCCCACTGGGTCCAGGATCGTGGCGGCCACGTCCACGAGGCACACGCGGCCGGCCGGCCGCGAACCGGCCGGGATCGCGCCGGGAAGCCTCATCAGGAGCGCAACCCGCATTGCCGGCTCGTACAGGTCCCAGCCGTGGCCCAGGATGCGGTGCTCCCCGAGGCTCTCCCCGTGGTCGCTGGCGACGACCACCAGGGTGTCCTCTGCCACGCCCGCCTCCTCGAGCGATTCGAGCAGGCCGCCCACCGCGCTGTCCATGAAGGCGACCTCGGCGTCGTACGGGTACCTGGTCGAGGACGACCAGAGCGCGGGCGGCGACCAGGGCTTGTGAGGGTCGAAGTAGTGCACCCACGCGAAGAAGGGCTTCCCGGTCCTGGCCGGGACGTGGTCCTCGATCCACTCCACCGCGGCCCCGGTCGTCTCGTCCGCCCTCCGCTCCCACCTCGCCACGTCGTGGCCCTGCCACCTGCGCGGGCGGCGCTCCTGCCGTCCCAGATCGTCGTCGTACGTCCCGAAGCCCTGGTCCAGGCCGAACCTGGAGTCGAGCACGAAGCTGGACACGAACGCGGCGGTCTCGTAGCCCTGCCCGGACAGGACCTCGGCGAGCGTGGTCGCCGACCCGTCGAGCGCCATGGAGCCGTTCTCCCTGACGCCGTGACCCAGCACTGGAAGACCCGTGAGGATCGTGGCGTGGGAGGGCAGGGTGATGGGGACCTGGGTCCTCGCATCCTCGAAGGTCGCGCCCTGGGCCGCGAGGGCGTCCAGGCTCGGCGTGAGGCCGCTCCGGTTGCCGTACGCGCCCAGGCGGTCCCGGCGCGTCGTGTCCAGGGTCACGAGGAGGACGTTCGGACGGCCGCTGCCTCTCTGCACCGGCTTCCCGCAGCTAGGGGCCGCGACCGCGGCTAGCGCCATCACCGCAGCGACGGCGTATAGACCGTGACCCGTGAACCTCATGGCAGCTGCGGACCATACAACACGCCGGGGGACGGGATCCATGAGCGATCCGCGACCGTGGCGGTTCCAGCCGACGAGCAGACATCCCTGGCCGGGGGTGGGCCCTTCGTGCGGCGCAAGTTTGATTGGGGCAATGGTTGTGTGGGCGGCGATGCCGGAATTGATAGGGCCGAGATCGAACGGATTTCCAGATATCTCATCCATCGGTTCCGTTGACAGCCCGGCTGGAATAGTGAATGGGATCGATCCGTGTTGACGGGTCGAGGGCCGGTGGTAGTCTCGGATCGACGGTCATCGTCGCAGGAGGAGGGAAAAACGAGGGCAACCCGGAAGCTTCCAGATTTCGAGATCGGAGCCGGAGTCGTTGCTGGTCGTTGACGAGGCCGTCTTCGCGACCCCGACCGGTTTCGGGACGCTGGACCTGCGTGAGATCGATTCGACCGCTCCCGACTACTTCGCATTCCTCCTTCCTTTATCCGGCAGCGAATGGGCGGTGTCGGGAGCACGAGTCTTCCGGCAGGTCGAAGGAGGCATCGAGGAAGCGGTGCCCAGATGAGGCATCCCCCGCTCCTGCTTGCGCTGCTCTTCACCGGCTGCTCCTGCGAGCAGCGGAACACGGCCGATTCCTGTTGCGACCTCGAGTGCTGCGACACGAATTGGGATTCGGACGTCGACTCGCCCAATCCGGACATGATAGATCCGGGAAGCGATTCCGAAGTTCCAGATGCCGATGGGGACGATCCTGGATTCGACCCGCTCGAGGACATACCAGCGGAGCCATTCCCATCGGACTGCCAGGAACTGGACCAGGAGCCGGAGGAAATGGATCAGGGCATCCTCACACCGCTACCGTCATCGGGAAGGATTCCGATGGATTGCGGACCGGGGTGCAGGCAGGTGACGTTCGCCGCGGACTCCCTCTACTTGAACTCATACGAAGTTTGGGGCAATCATCTTGTATTCACAACACAACGAAGGACCCCCACGCTCTTCAGATCTACCGAATACCTGCTGGACCTGAACACACTCGATCACTACAAGCTCGCAGAAGACGAATGGGAATGGTCTGCGAGCACGACTAGACCAGCAAACGGATGGGTGACTCTCCAGGGCAACTCGTTGCAATACGTCCATGCTGAACAGATTGACATCGATTCCAACAAATTGACTCTACTTCAACTAGATATCTCCTCAGTCCCGGTTATGCATCCTTATAGGATACTGAGCGCTGCATTCGAGCCCGCGGGAAGCCTTGATCGGCTAGACCTATTCGAGAACATAGTCGCGTATTCCGATTTCCGCGACCCTAGCATCGGCGCTGTCGTCTATGTGTTGAATACCGCCACCCGCACGAACTGCAGGGCCTCTGTCGACGGGTATCCCGCGGATGAGCCTGCAACATGGGGAACCCATGTCGTCTTCCACCAGTACGGCACCGGTACCTTCGGCGGTCTGCAAATCTACCATTACGACGTTACGACAGGCCTGACAGCCCAGCTTACCAACGAGCCCTGGGACAGGTTCGGCCCCGCCATCTGGGAGGACAGGGTGGCCTGGACCGACTGCAGGAACGGGTGCACGATCCTGGATCAGCTCGTCTCGGACGTGTACATGATGGATCTGACGACCGGGGAGGAGACACCCGTCTGTACGGATCCCGCTGCCCAGCCCGGGCCAGTCACGATCTGGGGCGACAGGATCGCCTGGATGGACTGCAGGAACGATCCGGAGTACCCAGACTACTGCGGCGGCGGGTACGGGACGCGCATGGACATCTACGTCTACGACATCCCGACCGGGACCGAGGGGCTCGCAACCGACTTCCCGGGCATCAAGCTGAAGCCCCTGCTGTACGAGGACAGGCTGTACTTCGTGATGCTGGACAACGACGGTGTGTACAGCATCTTCGAGATGACCTTGGCCGTAGAGACGTAGGATCGCCCTCTCGGCCGTTGACATCCCGCGAGCCGGGGTGCTAATAAATCCTACCGGGACATACAACATCGGATGGAGGCGCACCGGTGACGAGAGGAGCGAAGGTGAAGACCGAAGGACAGGCCGGCGGGCCCGGCGAGAGGCAGAGCCTCTACTTCCCCAAGGAGATCCTCGAGGAGATCAAGGCCGAGGCCCTCCGCCAGGACAGGAGCCTGTCCTGGATAATCCAGAAGGCCTGGCAGTGCTTCCCGCGGGACGTGTTCGAGGAGATCCGCGCCGAGTCGATCCGCCAGGAGAGGCCCATGCACGTCCTCGTGCAGAAGGCCTGGCAGCTGGCCAAACCCCGCTTCGAGCAGCAGGCGAAGCGGAAGGCCTAGGGGACCGGCGCCCGGACCGGGGCTGGGCAGGCTTTGGAGATCGTAAGGGAAAGACACGTCCGTGCCGGGGACGGTACGGAGATCTTCTTCACCGACCGAGGCCGGGGGCGGAGCATGATGCTCCTGGACGGGCTCGCCTGCGACGGCTACGTCTGGAGGTACCTCGAGCCGGCGCTAGCCGATCGCCTCCGGATGATCCACCACCACCACCGCGGCCACGGCCGGAGCGCCACGCCCGCGGACAAGAGGGCATCGCTCCACGATCTCGTCGAGGATCTGGAGACGGTCAGGTCCGAGGCCGGCATCGATCGCGCGGTCCTCGTGGGCCATTCGATGGGCGTCCAGGTCGCCCTCGAGTACGCCAGGCGGCGGCCGGAGAGGGTGGCGGGACTGGCCCTGATGTGCGGGAGCCCCGGGCACCTGCTCTCCAGCTTCCAGAACACGGATCGCCTGGCGGTCCTCCTCCCGTTCGTGCAGAGGGCGTACGCCAGGGACTCCCGCCGCCTCAGGTGGCTCTGGGAGAACTTCCCTGCGCGGCTGGGGTACGGCCTCGCCTTGAGGACGCGTCAGGTGAACCCGCTCCTCGTGCGGAGGCCCGACCTGTACTTCTACCTCCGCCACCTGAGGCGGGTGGACATCGGCCTCTTCCTGAGCCTGGTCCAGTCCCTGCACGAGCACGACGCGATCCCCTTCCTGCCCGACCTCATCATGCCCGCGCTCGTCATCGCCGGCGAGCACGACACCTTCATGCCGCCGTCGCTGGCCATGTTCATGGCCCGGGAGATGCCGGACGCCGAGTTCCTGCTGGTCCGCGGCGGCTCCCACACCGCGCCGATCGAGATGCCCGAGCTCGTCAACCTCGCGGTCGAGCGGTTCCTGTACAGGGTCGGGTTCCTGGGGTAGATCCGGTCCTACTCGGGTATCCACGCGTCCAGCACGAGGAGCGGGCTGGGGTTCACCGAGTTGGCCACGTCCAGGCTGAGCGGCAGGCGCTTCCCCTTCCACTTCCGTGTGTCCAGCGAGATCTCCCTGTAGCTGCCGTCCGCGGGGCAGGTGATGCTGCCCAGCGGCGCCTTGCCGGAGCCGCCCGCTTCC
>CAZGVR010000194.1:2437-7510 GCA_964528945.1 uncultured Myxococcales bacterium | reverse complement strand
ACCACTGCGGGCCGATCATGATGAAGGAGGACGGCGGCTGGCGGGTCGTGAGCGCAGGTCCCACCACGTCGATCAGGGAGGAGCCGTACGAGGGAAAGGTCATAGCCGATTACGGGGTCCGGGCGGTTATCGGCAAGGGAGGGATGGGCGATGCCACGCTTGCCGCCTGCGCGAGGCACGGGGCCGTGTACCTCCACGCGATCGGCGGCGCAGCCGTGTACCTGGCCGGTTTCGTGCGCCGCGTCCCGGGCGTGCTCACGCGCGAGGAGCTCGGGGCTCCAGAGGCGTTCTGGCTATTCGTGGTGGACGGCTTCCCGGCCGTGGTGACCATGGACGCGAAGGGCGGCTCGCTGCACGCCTCCGTCGCCATGAGGTCCGCGGAGAACCTCGATTCGGTCATCCGGGGCGGCTGACGGGCTCGATGGGCCTCACGCGTCATTGTGAGGGCGGTGCTCCGAGACAGTTCTTCCTCCTGAAGGCCGGCGAGATCTACCTGAAGGGCGGGAACCGCCGCACCTTCGAGCGTCTCCTGGCCGGTAACCTGAGATCGGCCCTGGACGGCGTTCCGGGCGTGGAAGTCAGGGGCGGAGGCGGCAAGTTCGAGGTCTCGGGGGCGGGGCACGATCCTGGCGTGTTCCGGCGCATCGCCCGCGTCTTCGGCGTCGTGGAGATAGACCTCGCCTTCGGGGTCGAGACCGACAGGCGGACCGTTGAGACCACGGCCGTCGCCCTCGCCAGGTCCGCGGCCGGCGGATCCGGAGGTGCTGCCCGGACCTTCCGGATCTCGGCGAGGAGGTCCTGGAAGCAGTTCGAGCTCACCTCCCAGCAGCTGAACTCCGAGGTGGGCGCCCTGGTGCAGCGCGAGACCGGGATGGGGGTCGATCTCGAGCGTCCGGACATCGACGTGCGGATCGAGGTCGGGCCGCACGAGACGCACCTGTACGCCGGCAGGGTTGCCGGGGCCGGCGGGCTGCCGGTCGGGGGGTCGGGCCGTGCCCTCCTCCTGCTGTCGGGAGGCATAGACTCGCCCGTCGCCGGATGGCTGGGCATGCGCCGTGGCCTGCGCGTCGATGCGATCCACTTCCACTCGCCGCCGTACACCGGGCCGGCGGCGCTGCGAAAGGTCGGCGATCTCGCCGGCGTGCTTGCCGAGTGGCAGGGAGCGATCCGGCTGAACGTGGTCGGCTTCACGAAGGCGCAGGAGATCGTCCGGACGTGCACGAGGGAGGAATACCGCGTCATCATGTACCGCAGGCTCATGATGAGGATCGCCAGCCGGGTCGCGGCGTCATCGGGGGCGGACGCGATCCTCACCGGCGAGAGCCTGGGTCAGGTGGCGAGCCAGACCCTGGAGAACATCGCCTGCGTGGAGGACGCCAGCGACCTCACCGTGCTGCGCCCCCTCGTCACGTACGACAAGTCCGAGATCGTGTCCCGGGCGCGAACGCTCGGCACCTACGAGATCTCGATACGCCAGGGCGAGGACTGCTGCTCGCTGTTCGTCCCCCGGCACCCGGTCACCAAGGGGAAGCTCCTCGCCTGCGAGCGTGAGGAGAGGCGGTTCGACGTGGCCTCGGTCGTGGACGCCTGCGTCGCCTCGGTCGAGCCGCAGGTCGTGCGCCGGTCAGGGTAGGAGGGACGCTTCCACGCCGAAGGTGGCGTCCACGTCGGATGTGCGAGCGTGGACCAGATCGGTCGAGTCGGGCTCGAACGCGGCGCCGAACGTGATCTTCTTCTGGGCCGCTGCGTCCGGCGCTCCGCCAGCGACCGGCACCGTAAGGGTGAGGACGGGCGAGGCGATGCCGGCGCTCGAGGGCGGCGGGCCATAGCCCACGACCCGGTCCGCGCGGAGGGACGCGAGCTTCTGGAAGAGGGTGCGGGCCGCCTCGATCGTGAACAGGCCTTCCTTGCCGCCCACGTGCGCATCGATCTTGCCGCCGGCCACGGAGAAGGTCTCGCTTCCGCCAGCCTTGGCAAGGGTGACGGTGGCGGCACCCACGAGCGTTGCCGCGATCGATCCCTTGTCCGCGAGGGGGCGAGTCAGCCTGTGGAACACGTCGGGCTCGATGACCATGACCGCGTCCACCACGCCCCCTTCCAGGATGGCCGCCCTGCCTCCCTCGATCTCCTTCCCCACGAGGAGGCGCACGACCTCGCCCACGGCCCCGCCGGCCTTCGCGCCCCCGTCGGCGTTCCCGCCTTCCTCGCCTGCCTCGTCCTTCTTGACCTCGAATCCCACGGCGATCGTCCACTCGGGCCTGTCCAGGCCGTACAGTGCGAGTGACGAGGGGGACGTGTCCGCGACGAAGGCCTTCGCGGTCAGGCCTGCGAGCGTCTCCACCGTGTCGCGGGCATCGGCGGCATCCGCCGGGAGATCGGCCGGAGACTCGAACTTCCACTTGCTCTCCTCTGCGTCCTTGACCAGGCGGTGGGAGATCGGTCCCGTGACCTCGAGCGAGACGGCGTCGAAGTAGTCGCGTTCCACGACCTTCCGGACGTAGTAGGCGTACGGACGATCGGCCCCCGAGAGCGCCGGCTCCGGCTCCAGCGTGCCGTAGAAGGACTCGCCCCTTCGCTGGAAGGCAACCTTCCCGGCGGGGTCGGTCCCGACCGTCACGTCCGCGAGCTTGCCGCTGGCGATGTCCATGACCGTGACGTCGAACGCCGCCGGCCGGCCCAGCCCGACCGGCGAGGCGTCGGGCGGAAGCGGCTGCAGGGACGAGGCCCTCTTCTTCACGAGCGCCGAGAGCAGGGCCTCGACCGTGTCCTTGTCCGCAGGGCGCTTGCTCCCCGGCGCGGTCAGCGACCACTGCCCGTTCTCGTCCTTCTCCAGGCGGACGAGGAGCGATCCCGCGCGCTTCACCTCCACGGAGAAGGCGTCGTAATCGTCGAACTCGGCCGGGCTGAGCAGCCTGAGATCGCCGGGCTGGACTACCAGGGCGTCCCTTGCGGCCTGCCCGATGCACGCGAGTGTGGAGGAGGCGGTCGCGAGCGCCATGAAGGAGGCCTCCTCGCCGGACTCCTTGCACGGTCCTCCGAAGATGATGGACCCCTTCTTGCCGTCGGCGCGGGCGTAGTCGATCCTGGTCGAGTCCGCCGGAAACCCCCTGGCCGCCAGATCCGCCTCTGTCACGCCGTCCGCGACGTAGCGCAGCGCGCGAAGGCCCTCGAGCGCCTCCATGTAGCGATCCGTGGCCTCGGTCGAGGCACGCTGCCCGCCGTCGCCCGCCGTCACGGTCCACGCCGCCCCCTTCTTCGACAGCGAGAAGGAAGTCCCGCCGGACCTGACGGACACCTCGCTCACCGCGAGGCCCTTGCCCAGGAGGTACTTCTCCCGTAGCTCGCCGAGGTCACGGTTCAGGCTCTCCAGCGACGTCTCATCCACGACGTGGACCGCGCTGTCCCCGTCGATCGCGAGGTAGATGCCGCCCGCCTCCGACGGCGAGCCCAGCACGAACCTGACCAGGTCGCCGCCCTGCGTGACCTCGCAGGCCAGCGTCGGCTTCATGAGGCCGAAGCTCTTCCGCTGGTCGCCGGAGGCGTCCAGCACCTTCCGCTTGGACTCCATGTACTCCAGGTCCGATAGAATGGCGTCCACGGAGGCCTCGTCCGCCTTGGCCTTCGCAGGGCTCACCATGTTCCATTCGGCCGGTGCCTCGACCTTGCCGTCCTTCCCCTTCTTCTCCGGCGTCCGCTCCAGCACGGCCTTCCTTCCGTCCTTCTCGATGGAGATCCTCGTCACCTTCTCCCTGTCGAAGGTGGAGAGGATCCGGTCCTCGCGCTCCTTGCGCTCGCCGGTCGTGGGCTGGTGCTTCTCCCAGAACCAGATGAACAGGCCCAGCGCCACGACGATCCCCAGCAGTATCAGCGTGTCACGTGTCTTCATGATCGCACTCCGATCGGGAGTAGAGCCCGGGCTTCAAACAGCCGGGCCCCGTCTCGCATTCCAGGCGCTCAGACCCAGTTGTCGTGCAGGTACGCGATCGTCTTGACCAGACGGACGATCCTCTCGCGCAGCTCGTCGTCGAGGTCCACGAACCTCACGCCCATCCCCGGGTTCAGGTTCTCCCCTGCCTCGCGGAAGGGGTTCACCCACACGACCTCCCCCTCGAGCTCGAAGATGTCGTCGTCCTGGTCGACCCCCCCGAAGCGGAGCTTGAGCCGCGTGCCGATGGGCATGGGCTCGTGCGAGGACAGGAAGATCCCGACCTCGCTGATGTTCGAGATGTACGAGAACAGGAAGGTGTCCTCGCTGGAGGCGTCCACCTGGAGCTTGACGTCGTATCGCCTGTGGCGTCTGCGCTCGCGCCCCTCGTCCCCGCTTCCCTTGTCGTCGGGCTTCATCGGATCGCTCCCTCGTTCACTTGACCTTGAGGATCCCGGCCAGGACCCTGTTGTCGTCTCCCGGGCCAGCCACCTGCGGAAGCCGCTCCTCGCCCTGGAAGAGGCCCATGTAGATGTTGTAGTTGCCCGGTCGGAAGTGGATGGGCACCTTCATCCTGAAGGTGTCCACGAGGTAGTCCCCCGGCCGCCAGTAACGTGTCGGATACCTGCCGTCGAGGACGTCGTGATCGCCGTTCAGGCGAAGGCCGAAGCCGTCGACGTGGATGAAGAACTGGTAGCTGCCGTTCACCTTGGCCGTGCAGTGCCAGTAGGTCGTCAGCGTGATCTCCTCCATGGCGCCCGCCCAGATGTCGCGCCGTCCGTCCGGGGAGTCGGTCATGTGCCTGGTCTCGAGGTCGTACCCGAGGTACTCGACCTTGTCGTCCAGGTTCGCGTACACGGTGCACTGCGGCTCGGTCGGTGCCAGCCTGACCATCCCGGCTATCGGGTTGCGGTCCGGCACGCCAGGGATCGGACGGTTCGCGGCCAGGACGAAGCGCCAGCGCGAGTCGTCCACGACCGGGATGTGCTCGTGCCGGATCTCCTTGTAGGCGAGGTCCAGGCTGGGGACCTCCTCCCGCCGGAACTGCTGCGGCAGCATGTCGCGGAAGAAGAGATCGAAGATGTCGTCGCGGTAGGGGTTCCTGAGGACCGGTGCGCGGGTGCCCCTCGCCGCCATGACGCCGATGG
>CAZGVR010000194.1:0-2427 GCA_964528945.1 uncultured Myxococcales bacterium | reverse complement strand
TTGTAGGCGGGGTCCAGGCGGGGGACCTCCTCCCGCTTGAAGAAGGAGACGACGCGCTCCTTGGCCTCCATGGCGCGGAAGAGGTCGGCCTGGCTCGTGATCTCGGTCGCGGGCTCGCCCAGGTAGAACTTCGCTATGGAACCGGGGGTCCTGAATGCGAGCAGCCGCTCCCCGGCCTTTGCCAGCCTGTCGAACGTGGCCACTCCGGCCCGCGGGGAGAGGTGCATCGAGACCGACGGCAGATAGGACATCGTGTAGTAGAAGGCCACGAAGATCGTCGCGGCCATGACCATGTCCAGGCGGTAGGCCCTGGCCCTGGCCACCGCGTTGTAGACGAGCCGGAAGCCGAAGTCGCAGGCGATGATCGCCAGGGGAAGGAAGCCGATGCCGACGCTCGCCTTCTTCAGCAGGCTCGCGTAGAGCGCGAAGGGGACGATCAGCGTGCCGCTGGTCTCCTGGACCAACGTCGCGACGACCACCAGGACGGCGTTCACGAAGAGCAGGACCCACGCTGCCGCGATCGCGAGGGAGCCTGCAAGCCACCAGCGGCCGTAGAGGCCGCCGAAGGCCCGCCTGACGTGCCTGAGGATCGCCGCGTACTCGAGGGGCCGGAGATCCCTGGAGCCCTGCAGGAACACGTAGAAGGTGGTCACCAGGAAGACCAGGGTGATTGCGGCCTGCGACCTCTTGTGGATCAGCTTCGCCGGGAATGCATCGCCGAGACCGGTTATCGCCCACGCCTCGGCCATGGACTCGGGGTACACGTGGAGGTCCCGGAAGAAGAGGAGCACGAAGCCGCACCCGATGAAGCCGACGATCCGCCAGCCGGCGTCCGCGCGCTCCAGATCGTAGAGGAGGATGCCGATCGCGACCGCGGCCGGCATGAGCACCGCGTACGGCTCCTTCCCGTACCGGAAGGCGAAGAAGCTGTAGCAGGCGAAGCCCATGAAGTTCGCGACGAGGAAGAAGAGGCGCACCGGGCTCGACGGCTGCCTGTCGATGCGATCTCCCGTGGGGAAGACCTGCGGGATGAGGAGCGAGGCCAGGGCCATCGCGAGGAACCCGCTCCAGGGGTAAAGGCCGTAGGCGATGTGGGCCAGGTAGTAGTCGAACGTGGGCACGAGCCCGACCTTGGGCGTGCCGCCCGCGAGCAGGTCGAACGAGGGCTCCTTGCTCAGGAGGGCCGGCACCACGACCGCGGACGCTGCCACGAAGCAGATCGCCAGGACGCCGGCCAGCACCGCGTCGATACGGCCGCGCACCGCGATGCGGACGCCGGATCGTCCGGGGACCACGTACTCCCAGTCGCCGTCGAGCAGCCCGGCGAAGAAGACCGAGGCGAGCGGGAGGAGTACGCCGACCAGGCCGCCGATCGCGTAGTAGCCGAGCGCCATCCCAATCACGCCCGCGCCGAGAGCGACCCAGCGCAGGGATGCCGTGGCGTCCGACCCGTCGAACGAGGCGTCCTCCGGCCTGTAGCACCACCACCTGCCCAGCGCCAGGCCGCCCAGCGAGAAGCACAGGATGGAGGCGACCGGCCCCTCGCCGCCTATGAACAGGTTCATGATGCCGGTCAGGGGGAACGACATCATGACGACGACCGAGAAGAACGCCGCCCGCTCGCCCATCAGGCGCCGGACCGCCCAGAAGGTGAAGAGCAGCGCCCCGAAGAGGAGCAGCAGCGTGGGGATGCGTCCGGCCGCCTCGCTGGTGCCGAACGCCTCGAACCCCATGGCTGCCATCCACAGAGGGAGGGGGGCCACGTCGCCCTCCTCCTCGACCGTCTGGATATCGGGCCACGACTCGCCCGGATTCGTGGCCAGCTCGAGCGCTCGAGCCGCCCTCGAAAGCTCCCAAGGGGACGTGATCCCGGTGGTCCCCAGGCGCGGGAGGAACAGCATGGCCATGAGCACGAGGAGCAGACCCGCGAGGAGCAATGAAGACAGCCTGGGTCTTGGGCCCATGGGAACCAGGGTTTACCCTCGCTTCGATCTAAATTCAAGTGCATATGGATCGGGCGCACGCGGCACGGGCGCGCGGCGCGCAGTTCGTGCGGGCGCGTAGATGTTGCCAAGACGGGCGACCTCCGGGATAACGGGCGCGAGATGGCCATGAAGGCGGATCCGCAGAGCTGGGCGGGGCCCGTGCTCGCGGCCGGCATCCTCGCGGTGGCGGCCTGCGGCGGCGGGTCCCATGACGAGTCCGACACGTCCACGGACGACTGGCTCGAGGCCGAGGTGGACGTGGAGGCGGTGGAGGCCCCGGAGGTTCCGGAGGTTCCGGAAGATCCGGGAGACGAGGAGGCGAGGGCCCCGGCCGACGACTTCGCGCTCACCGACCTGAACCCGCTCTCGTCCACCCTCGGGTCCGAGCGCCGGGTCTCCGATCAGGTCGGCAAGGTCCTCGTCATATACTTCGCCAACTACA
>CAZGVR010000193.1:0-7513 GCA_964528945.1 uncultured Myxococcales bacterium | reverse complement strand
CTCCGGGAGGAAGCGGTCCATGGAGTCCAACCCCGCAACGAGCATGCCCAGGAGGATGGATCCGAGGACGCCGCTCTTCCTGGTCGCGAAGGCCCTTGTCCTGAGCTTCTCCATTCGGGTTTCTAGGGGAGCCTCTCCCCTGCCAGGGCAACGGGGCGCTCACCCGGGAAACGAATTGTCACGAAATGTATCCGAAAAAGCAACAGGCATGCAGCGACCGCCCGCCCAGCCCGGAACGCAGCCCGGCCGAGGCGGTCCCCCACCCCGCGGGTTCGAGCGCGGGTCTGTTTACGCCGCGGTTCGCTGCAATTGACAGGCCCAGGGGCTGCGGGTATGGTCCTCCCTCGTCGCGTCCAGGAGCAAGGACGCGCTTGTCCAGCTGAGGGAACCGACATGAAGATCGCCAATGGTTTCACCGTGACGATGGAATACAAGATCGAGACGGACAAGGGCGAGCTGATCGAGTCGTCCCTGGGCAAGGGTGCCCCGCTCGAGTTCCAGGTCGGCACCGGGATGATGCTGCCGGGCGTCGAGAAGCGGCTCATCGACCTCGAGGACGGGACGGAGAAGGACTTCGAGATCCCGCCAGAGGAGGCGTTCGGCGCCAAGGACTCGGGCCCGGTCAAGGAGATGGACAAGAAGGACTTCCCCAAGGGCACGGTCTTCAAGGCCGGCGAGACCTTCACGGCCCGCCTGCCCGAGGACGTGGGGAACGTCATCTTCGAGATCATGTAGGACCGGCCCACCACGGGCCGCGTCAGGTTCCACCTCCCGCACGAGGGCAAGACGCTCAAGTGCAAGGTCAAGATCCTGAAGGTCGTGGACCCGTCCCAGAAGAGGAAGCCGCCGCCGCCGCCCAAGAAGCCCTGACCCCTGCCCGCTCAGGGCATGCACGAGAAGAACCTGGACGCAGGGATCACGTCCTTCGCGGCATCGCGCCCACCGACTACCTGGAAGGCGAACGGGACCCCGAGCCTTTCGCGGAAGTAGGAGAGGGTGGCCGCCGGGTGGAGATCCGAGACCTTGGCCTCCACCAGCACCCATGGCTTCTTCTCGCGCAGCAGGAGGAAATCCACCTCCTTCTTCTCCCGGTCCCTCACGTAGCGGAGATCCATCCGATATCCCTCGACATCCTCGATCCAGTGACACAGCTTGAGCAGGTGGGATGCCACCATGTTCTCGAACCTGGCGCCATCGCCCAGCACCTCCGACCAGTCCCAGAAGTACACCTTGCTCTCCTTGCGGAGCGTGCGTGCCAGCCGCCCGGCGAAGGGCCTGACGAAGAAAACCACCTGCAGCCTCTCGAGGATCTCGAGCCACCTCCGGATCGTCTTGTGATCGACCGAGAGGTCCTCGCGCAGGGAGTTGAGGGAGAGGGGGAGCGAGACCCGTTCGGTCACCAGGTCCAGCAGATGCTCGATCCCGGAGATGTCGCGCACGAGGGCCAGATCCCTGACGTCCTGGTGGAGCACCTGCTCGCGACGGGTCAGGCGCCATCGCCTGGCGGTTTTCTCGGATCCACCGAGGAACGGCTCGGGGAAGCCTCCCAGCGTCAGCAGTGCGTCCCCGACGGTCGCCGGAACCTCCCTCTCGATCGGCCAGCGGGCCGGATCGAGGATCGCCTCCGCCTCGGGCGGCCTCCCCTCGCGACCCAGTTCTCCCATGGTGAGGGGGTGGAGCCTGAAGCTCGCGTACCTTCCCGCGAGCGAGTCCCCGCCGCGCCGGTACACGTCGAGGCGCGCACTCCCCGTGACGAGGAGACGTTGCACCGCTCCTTCAGTGTCGTGGAATCCCTTGACGAGCGTCTTCCATCCCCGAAACTTGTGCACCTCGTCCAGCACGGCCACGGGGCCGCTCCTGCTCCACGTGAGGTCCCTGATGATCTTCCGGTGCTCGGGCCTGTCCCAGTTCAGGTAGACCTCGTCGCGGGGGGACATCTCCTCGAGCACACGCCTTGCCAGAGTGGTCTTCCCGACCTGCCGGGGTCCAGACAGGAAGACCATCTTTCGCCGCAGATCCTCGACGATGCTCGTGCGAATGGCGCGGTCCATGCCAGACAATATTGGACACAGGTCCAAATTTGTCAAGACATTATCGGACACAGGTCCGAATTTGTCATACCAGGGATCAGCCGGCTTCGGCCTTGCCGGTCTTGGGCTTGCCGGTCTTGGGCTTGCCGGTCTTGGGCTTGCCGGTCTTGGGCTTGGCCTTCTTCTCGGGCTTGGGCTTCGGCTGTGCCTTGGGCTCCGGAGCCGGCGCAGCGGCCTTCTTCACCACCGGCTTGGGGAGATCCGGCACCTTGATCGACCGCAGCATGGCGAGCAGGGTCTTCGCGCGCTTGTCGAACCCGTCCCTGAGCGCCGCCTCGATCGGCGCCTCCTTGAGCGTGGTCACGTCCATGTACTTCATGGGGTCGACGAAGGTGCCACCCTTCTTCAGGCCGAAGTGGAGGTGCGGCCCGGTGGACCGGCCGGTGTTGCCCGAGTACCCGATGAGATCCCCGCGCGACACGGTCCCGCCCTTCTTGAGGCCCTTTCCGAACCCCGAGAGGTGCATGTAGTAGGTCTCTATCCCGCCGCCGTGGACCAGGTGGATCATGTTGCCCGCGGGCCCCTTCATCCCGAACTCCTTGACCGTCCCGGCCTCGAATGCGTACACGGGCGTGCCCGTGGGCGCCGCGAAGTCCGTGCCCATGTGCGGCTTCAGGACCTTGAGCACCGGGTGCAGCCGCTTCGGGTCGAACGGGCTCGTGATGCGCAGGCTCTGCAGCGGGACCTCGGCGACGAGCCGCTCGAGGCTGGTGCCGTCGGGCCAGTAGTACTTGCCCTCGCCAGCGGACGACTCGTAGTATATGGCGATCATGTCGCCGGTCTTCTGGCCGTTGTACTCCATGATCTGCGGCGGGTCGTAGCCCAGGAACTCCTTGCCGAGCCACTCGCCGCTCGCGATGACCCTGAACGTGTCGCCCTCGCGCGAGTCGGTCACGAACTTCGAGTACGCGCCGAAGACCGACATGAACTCGTTCACGATCTCGCCCTCCAGCCCGGCCGCGACCACGCTGGCGTAGAGGGAACCCGACACCGCGCCGCCGGCCTTGGCCCACCTCTGCTCGGTCGGGACCACGACCTTGTGGGCGTCGATGGTGCCGTTCCCGAACGCGACCACGTGGTAGATGCGGGTGTCCGACCTCCGGATCTCGAGGAACTCGAACGCGCCGGTCTTCTCGTCGAGGAACAGGCGGAACGAGTCCTCGGCCCGCGCAGAGGCCGGGTCGAAGACCTTCTCGAGCGACGCGACGACCTTGCCCAGCGTGTTCGCGTCCACCCCGTTCTTCTGGAGCAGCGCGTACATGGACCCGAACTTGCCGAGCGTGCCGTGGACCACGCGATGGCCGGCCGCGTCCGGCAGCGGCTCCTCGTGCTCGAACCCGCACTTGCCCATGGCCGGGGCAAGCGGGATGACCTCCCCGGGCTCGGGCGCGAGCGCCGCGTCCGCGGAGAACGGCACGATCCCGGCCTCCCCGCCCACCACGTCCGGGCCCACCGGCGGGATCGCTCCGGGATCGTCGAACATCGTGTCCCAGCGGCCGGCCTGCCCTGCGCCGGTACCCGTGACCGGGGCCGCCACGGCTCCGGCTCCGGCGTCGGCCGGAGCGGCAACGCCGCCTGCAGGCGCCTCCCCGTGCGAGAGCGCGTCCGACCCAGCTCCGGCCCCGCCTCCGGTGCCCAGCCGCAAGGCCTCGAGCGCGGTCATGCGGCCGCTGCCGGCCTTTCCCATGGCCTTCTCCAGGGCCGGGTACGCCACCAGCACGCCGGCCGCAACCGTCCCGCACGCGAGCAACCCCACCACGGCCCTGAGCACCCATCGCCACGCGAACCTCGACCGGCCGAGCGGCGGGGCCTGGTCCTCGACCTCCTCGAGCAGGATGTCCAGGCTGTCGTCCACGTGCGTCACGCGCCGCCCTTCTCCCTGAGCCGTGCGACCAGGTCCGCGAGGATGTTCGCGGTGGCTCCCCAGATCACTGGGCCGCCCCACTCGAAGGCCCTCACCGTGTACTCCTTGCCGGCCCAGTCGACCCTGGACTCCCGGAACGTGCCCGGGTCCATGAGCTTCGAGAGGGCCACATGGAACACCTCTCGTATCTCCACGGCGCTCGGTGTCAAGGCGGGCCTCCCGTCGACCACGCCAACGAACGGGTGGCTGCGGTACCCGGTGATCGTGTCGTAGGGTCTCAGCCGCCCGGCCACGCGCACGCCGGACGCCGGAAGCCCGATCTCCTCGCCCGTCTCCCTGAGGGCGGTCTCGAGCAGCGTGGCGTCCCCGGGCTCCCTGACTCCGCCCGGGAACGAGACCTGGCCCTTGTGGTCCTTTACCGTGTCGGTCCTCAGGGTGAAGAGCACGCTCACGCCGCCGTCGTCCTCCCTCACGAACGGCACGAGCACTGCCGCGGGCGTGGGCTGGCCGCCCCTGCCCACGCCCTGCCCGTCCCGACCGTCTCCCTGCCCGCCCCGGCCGCCTCGGCGCTCGTCGCCCCACACGCCGACAGGGCCCCAGGCAGCTTCCGACTCGCGGTCGGCCGGCTCCAGGATGCCCTGGAGGATCCTCTCCACGCTGTGGGCGTCCGGGATCATGATCGAACGTCCATGCCAGAGCCTCAGGACCCGAGGACCACATCGACGGCTGCCACGATCCGCCGGCACGCATCCACGGCAGTCGGGACAGGCACAGATTCGGCCGAACTCCGCCTCGGATACCTCGAGATGGTCGCGAACGGAGTGAGCAACTCGCAGTCCCTCGGAGAGGCACCGACGACCACTCCAGCCTCCCGCAGCACCACGATCAGCGAGACAAGGTCATGGCTCCATGGTGGTTCGCGTCCGGTGGCCGCTACCAGAGCCTTGAGAGCCTTCTCGGATGCCTGCTGCGCGTGGAAGCAGATTGCACTGGAAAGATGAGGAGCCCTGTCCAGCAGGATCTCCATGACGGCGAGATCCTCGTCGCGCTTCGCGACCCAGGGTGCGACCTGCGGATCACTCCGCCGCTTGATAGATGACCTTTCCGCTCCTCACCGCCTCCGATGCGACGCTGGAAGCCCACGAGAGCTCCTCCTCGAGCTGTTCCGGCGTGAGCACGATGAGGTCCATGGAGACCGGGATGCCCATCATGGCGACCCGCGCATCCACTCGAACCTCGTACGTCGGCCGGTCCGTATCGGCCACTATCAACAGATCGTAGTCGCTGTCCGGACGTGCATCGCCCCGTGCCTGGGAGCCGAAGAGGATCACGCGCCTGGGCCTGACCACCCTGACCACCTCGTTACGGATGGCTTCGATTATCTCGGATCGGGTCATGCCCCTTACCTACCATGAGGATCCGTGCCCAGCAAATTATATTTGCGCGACGCGCGAATCATTCTATAGTATGCGAGGTTCGGCATGCGGGACATGCCGGCCCTATGTGGCAGGCAGGGAATAGGAGCCCACGACCGGAGGTCAGAGGCTCCCGTGAACGCCGGCGCTTCTATCTACTACGTATGGGTAGGCCGGCTCCTGCACCAGCCATCGAACAGGGGAAAGGGACAGCACATGTCGGAAAGCAGGATCCTGAGGAACTCGCTGGCCATCGCGATCGCGGCCGGGCTCGCGCTCGGCTGCTCGGGCGGCAAGAAGAAGTCCATCGAGTGCATCACGCCCGTGGACGGCCAGGCCATCACGTCGGCCGACGACACGAACCCAACGACGCCCGGCATCCAGATCGAGGTCGCGTGCAACGTGCGCGGGTTCTCGATCGGCGATCCGATCCGGCTGAACGTCCACAACGACATCGACGACTCGGATCGCGACTACTCCATGCCCTACAACGGCACGGGATCCGTCACGATCGACCCGGTGACACTGCAGGGCGGCACGGTAGAGGCCCCGGCCGAGTACACGCTCGTCGCATGGGGCGCGGAGAACACGGTCGCGAGCAACCACGTCTTCGTGCCCGCGGTGGCCGAGGGGTTCGACTGCCCGAACTTCGACTTCATAGAGCCCACGGACGACTCGGCCTGGAACCAGGACGACGACTCCGACTCGGACCTCACCAACGGCTTCCAGCACGACATCGTCATCACGACCGACGCGGGCGACGCCGAGAGCGTGACCCTGTACCTGAACGACGCGCTCATCGGCACTGGCACGGTCGAGGGGACCCTCATCCAGTTCGCGGACGTGACCTTCCCCTCGGGCGGCGGCGACATGGTCCTGCGCATCCAGACCACGGCTAGCTGCACTGCCGAGGCCACGGTCACGATCGACGACGCCTCGCCCACGTGCTCGCTGGACGCCCCGCTGCCGACCGACCCGGACGGCTGGATCAACGCGACCTTCGACGAGAGCACCGACGCCGGCATGCAGGCCGACGTGGTGGTCTCGACCGAGAACGGGGCCACGGTCGAGCTGTTCGTGGACACGCCGCTGAGCGGCGACCCGACGGTCACGGCCACGGCCGACTCGTCCGGCAACCTAACGTTCTCGGGCGTGGACCTGCCCGAGGCAGACTTCGGAACGCTCACGCTCCAGGTGCGGTGCACCGACACGGCCGGCAACCCTGGCGTGTCTTCGTACAACTCCTACGGCGTGGACTCAGTGCTGCCCACGCTCGCCATCACGGCCCCGTCGGGCGGCGAGATCTACAACGACGAGGACGACGTGGACTCGGCGCGGGACGGCATCCAGATCGACGTCACCATCCACTCGGACCAGCCCGTCGGAACGACCGTCACCCTCTACCCCTGCGCGGGCGGCCCGGGCGCGGCCCTCGTGCCGGACGGCATCGTCACCGTGGACGCCGACGGCAACGCCACCGGCCTCGTGCACCTGGGCGGCGTGGACGGCGACGTGGGCCTCTGCGCCGACGTCACCAAGCCGTCGGGCAACGCGGCCACGGCCGGCCCGGTCACGGTCACCATCGACACCGCCATGCCGCAGGTCGCGCTCTTCGACCCGGACGGCAGCGCGCCCATCCTGAACGCGGACGACGTGGACGCGGCAGCCGGCTGCCAGTACGACGTTCTCGTGGACTGCGACTCCATCGGCTTCGACGTCACGTTCTACGACGAGGTCGCGGGCGCCCGCGGCACGCCCACGACGTGCGTCGCGGACGGCTCCTCGTCGCTCGGCGGCCGCGCCACCATCCGCGCCACCCTGCCCGAGGGCAACCGCGTGCTCTACGCCCGCGTCACCGACGGCGCCGGCAACACCGGCGAGTCCACGCACGTGGCGGTGGTGGTTAGGTCCTACCTTCCAGTCCTGGCGTGGAACACTCCTTCCGTATGCCCATGGGAGGTGTTTGCCAGCGGAGCAACCACGCAGATGGTGAGGGTGCAATCCAACGCCTCTCCCGTGACACTGACCGTCACAGATGCATCCGGACCGGTTGGGGCAAGTCCGTACAGTGCAGGCGTTTCGGGTGTTTTTGCGACTTTCAGCACGGTGGATCTAGCGGCCGGTGACAACACGATGCTCGCATG
>CAZGVR010000192.1:0-7561 GCA_964528945.1 uncultured Myxococcales bacterium | reverse complement strand
GGCCCCCGTCCGCGGATGCCTCGCCGCCGAGCTCACTGGAACCTCGGGAGGGCCTGCGTTATATTGCGAGCCGTGGCGCTTTCACGGACTTGGCGAGCGATCGCCGTGACCATGATGCTCGCTGCCGGCGCCATGGCGGCCGGGTGTGGGCAAGGAAAGGGAGCCGCCGACCCGGGGCCGGAAGCCGGGCCTCCCCCCGTGCCGGACAGCCTGGCCGGCGAGCCCATGGGCAGCAGGGGCGTGCGCCTGGGGTGGCGCGACAGGTCTCACGGAACGGCCTGGTTCTCGGTCGAGCGAAGGGAATCGGGCGCGACGGGCTGGGAGAAGGTCGGGATGCGCCCCCCCGGGGAGCACTCGTGGGAGGAATGGGGCCTCAGGCCGGACGAGTTCTACTCCTACAGGGTCAGGGCCTTGGGCACGGACGGCCGTGAGTCTGCTCCGACCAACGCGATGGAGATCCGCACGCTGCCGAGCGAGATGCCGGATCCGCGCGTCACGGTCTGGGACAGGAGATCGGTTTCGCCCGGCGTGACGCTGTTCAACGTGATCGACGTCGACCAGGTCGAGACCCTGGCCGAGATAATGGCCGTTGACGAGGAAGGCAACGTGATCTGGCAGGTCGAGATCCCCACCTTCCTGGTCACGGAGACCGACCTGTTCCCGGACGGAGACATCCTCGTGCAGTCGGGCTTCATGACGTTCCGCCTGGACCGGTCCGGCCGGGTGAGGAGCGGCTCGACCGAAGTGCACGTGAGGCACGACGTCGACGTGCTCCCCTGGGGGAACCTGATAGCGATCACGTCCCCGGGCCTCGGATCGAGCGCGGATCTGGCGACCCTGTTCGGGCACCAGAACCCCTGGAAGACGGAGATCGAGTGGATCGTGGAGTTCGACCTCGACACCGACGAGGTCATGAACGTGATCCGGATGGAGGACATCGTCCCGCGGCAGGACACGTGCGAGACCTGCTTCGGGAGGTGGCTGCTGACGGGATCGGACTGGCTGCACATGAACTCCCTCGACTACGATCCCGGGGACGAGGCGCTCTACGTCTCGGTCAGGAACCTGAACCGCATCTACAAGCTCGGTTACCCGGACGGCGAGGTCGAGTGGGTGATGGGCGACGGCGGCGACTTCGGCCAGGGGCTGTTCAGCCACCAGCACAACCCGACCAGGATTGGGGACGACCGGATGCTCCTGTTCGACAACGGGCTGCACCGCGGCTTCGCCGAGCCGGTCACTAGCAGGGTGATCGAGATCCAGTTCGACGCCGGGGCCGGGGACGCGAGGATCGTGTGGGAGTACGACGGGCCTCCCTCCTTCTACTCGGACGCGATGGGCGACGCGTCCAGGCTGCCGAACGGGAACACGCTGGTGGTCGACTCCATGAACGGGCGTATAATCGAGGTGACGGCCGAGGGGCTCCCCGTGTGGGAGCTGGAGTTTCCTCCGTCGTTCATGACATACAGGATATACAAGGCGCACCGCACATTGAACTTCCCCTGAGACGGAGACGGAAGATGAAGACGCCGAGGTGGCTTTCCGTGGTGGTAGGGGTCCTCGTGGCACTCGTCATCGTGCAGATCGCCCTCATCCAGAACCTGAGGAGCGCGTCAGGGAAGACCGACAGGAGGATCGCGAGGCTCGAGAAACATGCGAAGGAGGGCGCCGAGGCCTCGGAGTCGCTGCGGAAGCTCACGGAGAGGGTCGAGTTCCTGGAGGAGGACATGTTCATCCTCCAGGCGCGGAACGCGCAGCTTGCCATGCACTTCAAGAAGATGGGGATCCCGTCGGGCGACCTTGCGAGCATGGAGGCGGGCATCACCGACATGTTCCCGGGGATCGAGTCGATGGTAGACAAGAAGTTGAGCGAGAAGCTGGGCGAGAAGTCCTCCGTGGGCCGCTATCCATCGATGCAGGACCTGTCCAAGCAGCTCGGGCTGTCGGGTTTCCAGGAGAAGGAGGTGTCGGAGCTCATCAACGGCTCGAAGACGAAGGCCATGGAGATCGCCTCCACCCCTCGGCCTGACGGGACGACCATCCTCGACGACATCTCGAACGCGCTGCTCCACTCCGACAAGCCCGCCCAGGAGGGCATGAAGGTCCTCATAAGGATGTACGTGGAGAAGGTGCCAGGGACGAACGAGACATACTACGATTCGCTGAAGAGGATACAGTCCGAGACCGAAGGGGAGATCGGGACGGTCCTCACCGAGGACCAGTACGGCAGCTTCAAGGGCATGGACGTCAACGTCTACGGGGTCGGCACAGGGTACAACCCCCTCCTCGAGTACCTGGGCGCCATGGCCGCAAAGGGCAAGTAGCCCGACGTGCCGGTCCACGGCGAAGGGGTGGGCACCCCGAGAGGCCCGGGCGCCCAGGCCGGCAGGCGCAGGCAGATCGGTGCGGTCCTCGCGGCCGCGGCCGGGATCGCGCTCCTGCAGATCGTCCTCCTCGTCCACTTCGAGCCGCCGTCGCTGATCCTGGCGGACGTCCCAGTGTCCGGGCTGGACCTGGACACACACGTCGAGCAGGCCTGGCGCGTGACCGAGGCCCTGGACGGCTGGGGCAGGAGCTGGGCCTACGACGAGCGGCTGCTGGCCGGCTACCCGAACGGGACCTTCTTCGACGCGGACAACAAGGCATGGGAGGTGTGGACGTTCGTCCTCTGGAAGGCGGGCCTCCCCAAGGGGACCGCCTTCAACCTCTTCGTGTGGATGGCCCACATCCTGGCGCCATGGGCGGTGCTGGCCGCGGCGCGGCTGTTCCGCCTGGGATGGCGGGGCGCCCTTGCGGCCGCCGCGGCCGCGCTCGCCATCTGGTACTTCGACTCGTTCGCGCACAAGTGCTGGTGGATCGGCATGACCGCCTACGCCATGTCCGCGTACCTCTTCCTGGTGGTCGTCGGGCTGCTCGACAGGTACGTGGAGAAGGGCGGATGGTGGAGGGCGACGCTGCTCGCCGCCGCTGCCGCGGTGGCGCACCTCGTCCACCCCTACACCCTCGTGATGATCGCCCCTCCGGCCATCGCGATCTACGCGCGGTCCGCGAGGACCATGGGGTGGAGGCGTCATGCCGGGGTCTGGGCGGCCGCCATGGCGACGATCGCGGCAAATGCCTGGTGGCTGGCGACGGCCTTCCGCTTCCGGCACTACGTCCAGGGCGCGGGTCGATTCGGCCAGAGCACGCTCTCGACCCTCGTCATGGACTTCCTCGGGCTGAAGGACGATCCCGAGATCACGGGGTACATGGGCAACCGGACCGGGTTCAGGGTCCTCGTCCTCGCCTCGTCCATCGCGGCCCTGGCCCTGTGGAGAAGCCGGAAGGACCGGAGGTTCCTGCCGCTTGCGACCGCGATGGGTGCGATGCTGGCCCTCACGTACCTGGGAGGGTATCTAGGGATCACGAGGCAGATCCAGCCGTACAGGCACATACTGCCGGCGATGATGGCAGGCGCGATCCTGGCCGGCGCCTTCGTGGAGGAGCTGTGGTCGTCCGGGGCGCTGCGATCCATCCCGCGGGACGCATGGTCGGCGGCAGCGGTCGTGTGCCTGGTCGCCCTGCCCTACCTCGCGCGCGACGTCGTCTACTTCCTGCCGGGGCTGCTGCCCGACGTGGCCGTGCAGGCCGGTGGAGCGGGCAGCCCGAGCTGGCAGGTAGAGCCCAGGCTCGGGGACGAGAGGGTCTCCCCGCCCCGCGTGAGGGACTACAGGCGGCAGCCTCCGGGCGAGGACTTCCGGGGCGTGGCGCGCTGGGTCGACGAGAGCTGCGACGGGAGCGGACGCATCCTCGTGGAGGCGGGGTTCCTCGGCGAGCACCTGGCGTGGCGGACCAGGGCACAGATCATCGGGGGCTTCGTGTGGCGCAACATGCTCCACTCGTCCGCAAACCTCTTCCGCAGGCTGCGGGACGCGAGCGGGACGGACATCCCGCTGCGCGAATACCTCGAGGACTACGCGATCCGCTGGATCGTTGTCACGCGATACGCTGCCGAGGCCGACCTGCGGAGCGATCTCTTCGATCCCGTGGCGTCGTTCCCGCCGCAGAAGATCTACCGGACCAGGATCGACGCGAGCTTCGTCGCGAGCGGTGGCGGGCGCGCGAGGGCCTCCATGAACAGGATCGACGTCGAGGGGAGCACGCCGGGAGAGGACGTGGTGCTGCGCTTCCACTTCCTGGAGACGCTCGCGTGCGAGGAGGGGTGCCGGATCGAGAGGGAGAATCAGGAGGGCGATGCGGTGGGGTTCATCCGCGTGCCTGCGCCGCACCCAGCGGACTTCGCGATCGTGAACGGCTACTGAGCCCTTCCACCGCCCTCGCGCACTCGCCACGTCACGGGGTCCACGTCCCCCAAGAGCTCGAACCAGTACGCGAGCGCCTTGAGATCCCCGAAGGGGGCATAGCGCCTCTCCACCTGGCGGACCGTGGGCTTCTTCCCCCCGTGGTACTTGTCGCCCACGTACCTGAGCACGAAGGAATCCACCGCGAGCTCGTCGCATCGCCTGTGGAGGCAGGCCAGGTAGCGCGCGGTCACGGGCCCGATGCCGGGCATGGACCCGAAGAACTCCCTCATGGCCGTACCGGTCATGGTAGGGTCGAGGGCCGCGCCAGGATCGAGCTGCCCGGTGCTCACGCGCGAGCACAGATCGAGGATGGTCCTGTGCCTGTAGCCCACGCGGGCGTGGCCCACGAGATGATCCGCGCCGGCGGACAGGATCTCGGCGGGCGTCGGAAAGGCGCGCACGCCAGTTCCGGGACACGAAGGCGCCACGTCCGAGAGCAGGCGAACCGAGCGGACCGCCTGCCTCCACGTAGTGTTGGTGCCGCAGATCGACACGATCACGTCCGTGGTCACGTCCGGGCAGCGGAGTATCCGGCCCGCCCGGGCGCGGGGCACCCACGCGAGGGGCGGGTGGGCTCGGCACATGGAATAGAAGGGACGCAGGTCGCGACCGAAGTCCAGGCAGTGGGCGATCGCCGGATCGACGTGGGCCCTGATACGCCCGGTCCTCAACGGCCCGGTCCAGGACGCGTCGATCTCGAGGACCGGACGCCCGGCATCCCCGCGGTGCTGCTCGACGCCCAGAAGGACCGGAGCGGACAGGCCCGGGATCCGCAGGGCCACCTCCAGCCGGCCCCTGGCGTTGTCCCATCGGAAGGGCGGGACCTCGTAGAACCCGTGCGAGAGCACGGTCCCGCGGAGATCGAAGGGCCGGGGGGGATCGATTCTCCACGATGCCCGCATGGCCACATGTGTCGCCTCTGGGCGGGCGCCTGTCAATACCAGCGAGGCCGGGCCCGTGAAGTGGCGCCCAGACCCGGTTCCAGCGTGCTCCCGCTGGGCAGCAGGAAGGCTATCTGGTAAGGTCCTCCCCCATGCCGAGAAACGACAAGGCCATGACCGCAGGCCTCGTGATCGTATCCGCCCTCACGCTCGCTCACGAGATACTGCAGACGCGCATTTTCTCGTTCTCCCTGCACCCGATCGTGGCCTTCTCCGCCATCGCGATCGCGATGCTCGGCTTCGGGATCGGAGCGACGATCCTGTCCCTCAAGCCCGCGGCGGCCGGGGCCGATCAGGGACCGAGGCTCGCCCGGCTGTGCCTGGGCCTGGCCGCTTCCATCCTCCTCGTGGCCGTCTATTTCGCCCACACCTCTCGCAACGTCATGACGATCGCGACGCTGAGGCTCGACGTCGCGTGGGCCGCCGCGGTCCTCATCCCGTGCCTCCTCCCGTACCTCCTCTCCGGTCTCGTCACCGCGATCATCCTGGATTCCGGAATCGAGCGGATCGGCAGGACGTACTTCTGGAACCTCGTGGGCGCCTCGATCGGGTGCACGATCGCGCTTCCGCTGCTGCGTCCGCTCGGGGCCGAGCGGACGCTGGTCCTCACTGCGGTCGCGGCATCGGCCGCGGCACTGGTCTTCGCCTGGCGAACGCCCGGGGCGCTGCGCTGGATAGCGGCAGCGTCCATCGCGGCCACCGCCGGAGCCCTGCCGTTGGCACCGGCGCTCCTCCCGTTCCAGCCCGACTCCAACGAGGTCCTGACCAAGATCGAGCTGATCGACCGGTCCATGGGGCTCCCGCCGCCGGTGAGGGAGTTCACCGAGTGGGACCCGCTCGGGCGCATAGACGTCATCAAGCACGGCCGGCCCAACGTGTTCGTGCCCGAGCCCACGGGCTTCAGGACAGTGACGATCGACGGCGGGGCAATGACCCTCATCATCGAGGACACCGGCGAGCCCGGCTGGGGCAAGGCGCTGTTCGAGGACAGCCTCTACGCCGCTCCCTACAAGCTCAAGAAGAGCCCGGACGTGCTCGTGATCGGGGTGGGCGGCGGCACGGACGTAAACACCGCGCTCCACTGGAATGCGCGCAGCGTGACCGGGGTCGAGATCTCGCTGGGCACGATCCACGCCCTCACCGGGCCCTTCGCCAGGTTCGCGGGATGGCCGCTCGAGAAGGGGAAGGTCCGGATCGTGCACGCGGACGGGCGGAGCTTCGCCAAGAGCACCAGCCGGCGCTTCGACATCCTCCAGATGAGCGGCGTGGACACCTTCACCATGCACTCCTCGGGATCCATGGTCCTGGCCGAGGACTACCTCTACACGGTCGACGCCTTCGTGGACTTCCTCCGCGTGCTCGAGCCGGGCGGCGTCTTCAGCGTGGCGCGCTTCGGCGACGAGGGCATGAGCCTCTCCGCGATTGCGGCCGGGGCGCTCAGGCGGCTCGGCGTGGATCGCCCGCAGGATCACATCGCCGCGATGCGGCAGATGCGGCTCTCCAGCGTCCTCATCAAGCTCGAGCCCTTCACGGAGGACGAGATCGCCACGATCATGGGGCTGGAGGACCGGACGACCGAGACAGGCCTGGTCATCCCCCACTACGACGCCATGGGGATCAAGCTGGGGCTTCCGGTGCAGATGCTGCACCCCGACGGCAGAAACCCCGACGGCAGGTACTCGGCCTTCTTCGACGGGATGGAGATGGGCGGGGAGGATCAGGCGCTCAGGAAGCTGGAGGTGCCCTTCATAGTCCCGACGGACGACAGGCCGTACTACATGCTGGGATCGTGGGTCAACATGCTGCGCCTCAAGGAGGGCAAGAACGCGCTGCCGAGGCTCGTCGCCACGTCCTCGGCGGTGACCGCGCTCGCGGCGCTGGTCCTCATCTTCCTGCCGGTGCTGGCAGTGCGCCGCAGGAGCGGCGCCGGGGCAGCCGCCATGGCGGCCACCAGCGTCTACTTCATGGCCCTCGGGTCCGCCTTCATGCTCCTCGAGATGTGCCTGATCCACAGGACGGTCGTCTTCGTGGGCACTCCGGGCGCGTCGGTGAGCGTGGTGCTGGCGTCGGGCATAGGGGCCTGGACGACCGAGAGGGTCCCGATCGGAGCGACCGGTCGGCTCCTCGTCGCGCTCGCCGGAATGGCCGCGGTCGTGCTGTTCCAGGCGTTCGGCGCGCCTGCCGTGCTGTCCCACCTCTACGGGTTGCCGATCGCCGCGAGAGCGCTGGCCGCGGCCCTGCTAATAGCCCCCGCCGGATTCTTCATGGGATGGTTCT
>CAZGVR010000191.1:2158-7572 GCA_964528945.1 uncultured Myxococcales bacterium | reverse complement strand
GCAGACCGACCCTCTGTTCCCGGTCGAGCAGTGGGGCGAGGCGAACAGGCTGCTCACCACCTACCTGAGGCGTGCCGAGGCGCTCGAGAAGGAGCCTGGCGGCCGGGAAGAGGCCATCGCCCTGCTCGAGGAGACCAACTTCATTGATCTGCGCGGCGTCGATCCCAACCTCAGGATAGAGGTGGCGAGACGGCTGGACGCCCTCAAGCTGGACCGGCGCCGTATGCGCCGCCCGTCGGAGCCGTCGTGAGCCTGGCTCGAGGCAACCAGGTTGCGGGCATGGTCTTCCACGTAGAGGCGGGCGGCCGGCGCTGGCTGGTCTGGGAGGAGCGCAACGCCGCTGGAGACCTGGAGCTGGCGTGCACGTGCCCGCTCCGTCACGGCTGCGAGCACGTGACAGCGGTCCTTGCGCACCTCGAGCAGTACGTCCCGGCCGGGGCGGCCGGGCAGGCGGAGAGGGAACCCGGGGCCAGGGTCACGCCTTCCGGGCCGGGGTCCATGCCATCGGAGGCGAGCTGGGTCTCCTCCGGCATGACCATCCCGCCTCCACCGCCCGGCGAGGACGGCGCGCCCATGCTCCACGGCGACCTCGCGAGGACCGCGGCCGTCCGCACGGCGATCGCCCTGCTGGTCGAGGCGGCTGCCGTGCACGGGCTGGGGCCCGGGCGGGAGGCGTTGCGCCCCTGCGTGGAAGGCCTGATCCGTGCCATGGGCGGGTTGTCGGCCCGGGATACGCTGCGCGTGGCCGCCGACCTGATCGGGCTGGCCCAGGGCCCCGGCCCCGATCCCGCGCGGGTCGCGGCGGTCCTCGAGGAGGTCCGGGCGGTTCTGGACGTCATGGATGCCCACATGGCCGGAGCGGATCCCGGTGCAAAGCTCGAGGGCGCCTACCTGGGCAGGACATGGGCCTTCGAGGACTCGAAACGGGAGGAGGAGGTCGATCTCATCGAGATCGCAAGGGCCGCGGCAGGGACGCCGTTCGGGACGAGGCGCGGCGCTGCGTGGTACCTGGACGCGCAGTCGGGGGACGCCTACGTCGAGCACTCCTTGATGCTGCACGGGGACAGGCCGCGCCAGCAACCCGGCCCGTTCCCGCGGCGGATCCACGCGAATCTCATGATCGTGGTTCCGGGGATCCACCCTCGCCCGATCCGCATGCTGCAGTGCTCCATCCTGCGGCCGCCCCGGGAGGAGGCCATCCTCAAGGTCAGGAAGATGTCCCTGACGAGCGCTCGCGAGGTCATGGGGCTCTTCCGCCGGATCGCTGCGACCGCCCACGCGCCCTATCCGGCATTCGTGACGTTCGCCCCGGCAGGGATGCGCGTGCAGGGTGAGGCGGTGGCGCTCGAGGACGGCGAGGGGGATCTCCTCCCGCTGGATCACGGCTCGTCGATCGACGCGTGCAGGGCCCTGGGCCGGATCGCGGCAGACGGCAAGGTGCACTGCGTTTCCGGCCTCGTCTCCTGGACGGGCCGCGAGATCGCGCTCGATCCCCTGTCCGTGCTGATCGAGACCCAGCGCGGATTCAGCCTCGCGAGACTGCGGTAGGCCGGCCCCCGGGTCGGTGGTAGCGCATGTACATCACTCTTCCCGGACGGCCATCACGTCGTGGACGATCCTCCCGCCCACGATGGTCATGACCGCACGGCCGGCCACCTTGCGGCCCTTGAAGGGCGTGTTCCTGCCCCTGGACGCGAACAGGGCGGGGTTCACCGCGTGGGGGCGGTCCGGGTCCACCAGCGTGACGTCCGCGGGGCCGTCCTTTCGCAGGCTCCCACCGGGGATGCCCAGTATCCGTGCCGGGTTCGTGCTCATGGCCCGCACGAGCCCGCTGGGAGTGAGGTGGCGATCCGCGACAAGGCCGAGCAGCAGGGGCAGGGAGGTCTCGATCCCGGAGATGCCGAAGGCCGCGGCCCGGAAGTCCCCCTCCTTCTCGAGGAGGGAGTGGGGTGCGTGGTCGCTCGCGACCGCGTCGATGACTCCCTCGGCGAGCGCCCTGACCAGCGCGGCCCTGTCGCTCTCCGGCCTGAGCGGCGGGTTGACCTTGGTGTCGGGGTCGTAGCCGGCCGTCGCCTCGTCCGTGAGCAGGAGGTGATGCGGCGTGACCTCGGCCGTGACCTGGAGCCCCTCGGCCCTTGCCCTGCGGATCAGGTCCACCGTTGCGGCCGTGGACACGTGGGCGACGTGGTAGCGCCCGCCCGTCATGCGCGCGAGGATGATGTCGCGGGCGACCACGACCTCCTCGGCCGCGGAAGGCCACCCTCCCATGCCGAGGCGCGTCCCCAGGGGTCCCTCGTGGGTCAGCCCTCCGGTCGTGAGATCCCGGTCCTCGGCGTGCTGCACGATCGCGACCCCGAAGCTCCTCGCGTACTCGAGGGCGCGCCGCATCACGTTCGCGTTCTTCACGCACCTGCCGTCGTCGCTGAACGCCACGGCGCCCGCGTCCGAGAGGTCGCCCATCTCGGTCAGCTCCTTGCCCTCGAGCCCCTTCGTGACGGCCGCGATCGGGTGGAGCCTGGCGAGATCCAGCCGCTGGGCCTTGCGCACGAGCATCTCGGTCACGGCCCGCGTGTCGTTGGGCGGGATCGTGTTGGGCATGCACGCGACCGCCGTGAATCCGCCGCGGACCGCGGCGAGCAGGCCGGATGAGAGATCCTCCTTGTACTCCTCGCCCGGCTCCCTCAGGTGCACGTGCATGTCCACGAGGCCCGGAACCACCCACAGCCCCTTGGCGTCCACCACCTTCTCGCCCGGGATCCCGGGCGGGAGCCTTCCGGGCGGCGCGAGGGCCGCGATCCTGCCCGCCTCCAGCCTGAGGTCGAACTCACCGTCCCGATCCGACGCAGGGTCGATCACCCGGCCGTTCACTATTCGTATGGTTTCCATCCTCATTTCCTGTGCTTCGGGCCGCCCCGGGTCTTCCTGGGCTGCTTCCTGGGCTGCTTTCCGGACTGCCTTCTGGCCGGCTCCCCGGCCGGTTTCCCGGCTCGCTTCCCGTCCGCATCGAAGGCGATCGCGAAGACCTCCTCGTAGCGATCGGCGTAGTGGAACGTGAGGCCCGCGATGATGTGCTTGGGGATGACCTTGATCGAGCGCTCGTTCTCCCTGGGGAGGATGATCTCCCTGACGCCCGCCCTCTTGGCGCCGAGGACCTTCTCGCGGATCCCTCCCACGGGGAGCACCTCGCCCCTCAGCGTGATCTCGCCCGTCATGGCCAGATGCTTCCGGATCTTCCGGCCGCTGCCGCCCCATCCCAGGAGCGAGACCAGGCAGGTCGTTATGGCGATGCCGGCGCTCGGGCCGTCCTTTGGCACCGCGCCGGCCGGGAAGTGCACGTGTATGTCCCACTTGGCGAGGTCGCCCTCGACCACCCCGAACTCGGCCGCGTGGGCGCGCACGTAGCTCAGCGCGATGGCCGTGGACTCCTCCATGACCTGCCCCAGCTGGCCGGTCACCTTGAACCCGCCCTTGCCCGGGGAGCGCGAGCTCTCGATGAACATGATCTGGCCGCCGACCGGTGTCCATGCGAGGCCTATGGACACGCCCGGTATGAGGGGTCGCCTCAGCACCTCGCTCGTGTACTCGACCGGGCCGAGGTAGTCCGGGAGGTGCTTCGGCTCGACCGTCGCCTTCTCGATCTCCCCGGACGCGACCAGCGAGGCGATCTTCCTGCAGACCTGCCCGATCCTGCGCTCCAGCTCGCGCACGCCGGCCTCCTGCGTCCAGCCCGCGATGATGGGGACGATCGTCTTCTTCCCCATCCTCACGCCGGACGGCGCGAGCCCGTGCTTCTCGATCTGCCGCGGCAGGAGGTACCGGACCGCGATCTCGACCTTCTCCTCCAGGATGTAGCCCGGCAGCTTGATGATCTCCATGCGATCGAGGAGCGGGGCCGGTATCGACGTCTGCATGTTGGCCGTGCAGATGAACATGACGTGGGAGAGGTCGAAGGGCACGTCGAGGTAATGGTCGTTGAACGCGCCGTTCTGCGCCGGGTCGAGCACCTCCAGCATCGCGCTCGATGGATCCCCGCGCCAGTCCGAGCCGAGCTTGTCGATCTCGTCCAGCATGAACACCGGGTTGCGGACGCCGACCGTCCTCAGTCCCTGCAGTATCTTGCCGGGCATGGCGCCGATGTAGGTCCGCCGGTGCCCCTTGATCTCGGCCTCGTCGCGCATCCCTCCCAGCGAGAACCTGTAGAACTTCCTGCCGAGCGCCCGCGCGATCGACTGGCCCAGGCTCGTCTTGCCCACGCCCGGCGGTCCTGCGAAGCAGAGTATCGCGCCCTGCTCCCCGGCCTTGAGCTTCCTGACCGCGAGGAACTCCAGGATCCTGTCCTTGACCTCCTCGAGGCCGTAGTGGTCCTCGTCGAGGATCTTCTTCGCCTTGCCTATGTCGCGGTTGTCCTCGGTCTCGCGGCTCCACGGCAGATCGGTGAGCCACTCGAGGTAGTTCCGGACGACGGCGTGCTCCGGGCTCTCCGGCGAGAGAACCTCCATCCTGCGCATCTCCTCCTCGATGCGCTTGCGGGTGGCGTCCGGCATGGCCTGGGCCTCGAGCTTCTTGCGGACCTCCTGCATGGCCATCTCGCGCTGGTCCACCTCCTCGCCCAGCTCCTTGCGGATGGCCTTGAGCTGCTCGCGCAGGTAGTATTCCTTCTGCGCCTTCTCCACCTTCTGGCGGATCTCCTCGCGGATGCGGGAGGCGAGGCGGACCATCTCCAGCTCGGTCACCAGGATCTCGACGACCTTCTCCAGGCGCTTCATCAGGTCCAGCTCGGAGAGGAGGTCCAGCCGCTTCTCGCGCTTCAAGTCGAGGTGCGCGCCCACGAAGTCCGTGAGCTGCGACGGGTTCTCTATGTTCAGCGCGGCCATGGAGAACTGCTCCGGGAGGTTCGGGATCTCGTTCACGAGATCCTTCAGGGTCTGGCGCGCCGCCCGCCACCTTCCCTCGAACTCCGTGCTCTCCTCCACCGTGTCGGTGGTCGCCTTGATCCGCACGACGGGCGGCGCCGTGGGCCGCACGACCTTCTCTATCGTGAACCTGCCGGTGCAGGCCACGAGGAAGGACTTGTTCCCGTCCGGCAGGTTGAGCGCCCGCAGGATCCTGGCGATCACGCCAACCGGGGACAGCTTCGTGAGGTCGATCGGTGCGCCTTCGGGCCACTCCTCGTCGGCCTCCTTCCAGGGCAGGAAGCCAACCACGTGCGTCTGCTGGTTCGCGTGCTCGATGGCCGTCCTGGCCTGGCCCTCGGCGAAGACGAGAGGCAGGGTCATGCCCGGGAAGAGGATGGGCTCGTGGACGGGTATGAGGAAGACGGTCTCGGGCGTGTCCTGGCCCACCGCCACGATCCGCTGCTCGCCCTCTCCCCCGGAGACCAGGTTCCCGTTCGCGTCCAGGATGACCGAGTCGCT
>CAZGVR010000191.1:0-2148 GCA_964528945.1 uncultured Myxococcales bacterium | reverse complement strand
GACCGGTCCTCGTCCGTGTCTCCGCCCAGGCCGTCTTCCTTGTCTTCCGTCATGATGGTGAACGTATCCATTAACCGCGGCCCGATCAACACCGTGTGCGGCCCCCCCCCCAAGGCCCACCTCTCTTGAAATCCGCCGACCTCTCGCATATAGAGGTGAAATCACCTGGGATTCCGGAGAGGTGCCCACATGCCCAAGAAGCTCGCAAGGATACTGCCGTTCGCCGTCCTCCTCGCCTGCGTGTTCTCCCTGCCAGGCGGGGCCGCCCCCGCGGGCAACGCGGATGCCGAGCGTCTCGCCAAGGTCGTGGCCAGGGTGGGCGACGTCACGATAACCGTCGGGGAGATCGAGGAGCGTCTCTCGAAGCACATGCGGCCGGGCATGTTCGAGGATCCGGAGAAGATGAAGGAGCTCGTGGACTCCATGGTGGACCGCGAGCTGCTCGTCATGGAGGCCAAGAAGCGCGGCCTGGACCAGGGTGAGAGGGTCCAGGATCACATGAAGCGGATCCTCTACAACCAGATCCAGACGAAGTACGTCGCGGAGAAGCTACCGCTCGAGTCGATCACGACGGAGGAGATAAGCGCCTACTACGCCGAGCACGAGAGCGAGTACAACCAGCCCACGCTGGTCAGGGCCTACCAGATCCTGGTCAAGGATCGGGCGGCGGCCGAGGCCATCCTCGCAGAGGTGAAGATGGAGGGCATGGATCTCAGGAAGTTCAAGGTCATCGCCGGCGAGAAGAGCGAGGACGAGGAGACCAGGAAGCGCGGCGGCGACCTCCGGTACTTCGACGCGGGTGGCAAGGTCTGGACGACCGAGGAGACCATCCCCAAGGCCGTGGCCGACGCCGCCTTCGGCGTCGAGATCTTCACGCGCGCCTCGGCCATCGTGACCAGCGACCCGTTGAAGGCCAAGGAGGCCCACGACAAGGCCATGATGCCCGGGCTCTCCGACGCGTCCTTCAAGAAGCTCGTGACCACGTACTCGACGGACGCGGCCACCAAGGCCAAGGCGGGCGACCTGGGGTTCTTCAACCTCGAGGGAGAGGCCGAGGGCGCTGCCGTGGGGAGCGATGCCGCAGTGCCCATGGACGTCGCCCGGGCCGCCTTCAGCCTTCGTGACCCCGGCACAGTCTACCCCAAGGTGCTCAAGATCGCCGAGGACAGCTACTGGGTCTTGAGGGTCACGGATCGCAAGGATCCCGGGAACCTCCACGAGTCCCTCATCCAGACCGACCTGGGCTTCCACGTGCTGTGGGTCGTGAACAGGCGGCCCTCGGTGCACAAGAGCGTAGAGGAGATGGAGCCCTCGATACGGCAACGCCTGTGGCAGGACAAGAAGAAGGAGTTCATGGACAAGCTGATCGCCGACCTCAAGCAGAAGCACGAGGTCGAGCTCCACTACGAGCTGCTCGAGAAGGTCGCGATCGATCTCACCGGCCAGGCGGCCGGTACGCAGTCCGGGACCCACCCGCCGGTCGTTGCGCCGCCCGGGCCCATGGAGGCCCCTCCCGCGCTGCCCGGCGGCCAGGCGATCACGCCTCCCGTGGTCCCGCCTGCCCCCTCGGCCAAGCCCTGACGCGATCCTTCCGTTTCGTCTATAATCGCGGCGGTCCTGGATCCTCGATGGCACGGTTCGCACCAACGATCCTCGCCGTGGTCCTCTCGGTCCACGGCTGCGGGTCCGGGGATCCGCTCGCACCGGTCCGCACCGCTTCGAGGCCTTCGGGTGCCGGCGATCCGGTGGTCGCCACTGTAGACGGCGAGCCGATCCACCTGTCGAGGGTCCGCGACCTGGCGAGGGAGACCGGGAGGTCCGAGCGCGAGGTGCTGGACGGGATGATAGACATGACGC
This sequence comes from uncultured Myxococcales bacterium, assembly GCA_964528945.1. GTDB lineage: Bacteria > Myxococcota_A > Polyangia > DRWM01 > DRWM01 > CAZGVR01. The sequence goes on along the minus strand of CAZGVR010000191.1, from coordinate 291 downwards.
TGCTCGCGAACGAGGCGGAGCGGCGCGGTCTCCTCGGGCGGGCGGACGTGAGGAAGGCCTGGAAGAAGGCCCTGGCGCAGGCGATCCTAGAGCACGAGGTCGAGGCGAGGACCGGCGAGGACGACGTCTCGGCCCGGGACATCCGGGCCTACTACGTGGCCAACTTCGCGCAGAAGGGGAAGCTGCTCGAGGACGTATGGCAGGACATCTGGAGGCAGATCGTCATCGAGCGGCGCAGGAAGCTCTACGACGGTCTCATCGCCCGGATACGGTCCAGGGTGCACGTGTCGA
>CAZGVR010000190.1:5661-7583 GCA_964528945.1 uncultured Myxococcales bacterium | reverse complement strand
CCTCCACACGAGCCCGTCCCCGCAGGAGGCATCCTGGCACGAGTTCAGGCACCTGTCCGTGTTGTCCGAGTTCCCGTCGTCGCACTCCTCGCCCGGGTCGAGGTCCCCGTTCCCGCAGCCGGGACGCGAGCAGTTGGAGAGGCACCCGTCGGTCTCGTCCAGGTTCTGGTCGTCGCACGCCAGGTACGCCTCCGTCTTGTTCTTTGGTTTCTCGCACGCCTCGGTCGAGTCCACGACCCCGTCCCCGCAGCGGGCGGTCTGGCAGTCGGTCCTGCAGGCGTCCGCCAGCACGTCGCTGTTGCCTCCCGCGTCGTCGCACGTCTCGTGCCCGATCCACACGAAGCCGTCGCCGCAAGAGGCCGGCACGCAGCCCTCCACGCAGGAGTCGTTGTCGAGGACGTTCCCGTCGTCGCAGGTCTCGTGCCCTTCCCAGACGAAGCCGTCGCCGCACGAGGCCCTCAGGCACGTGGTCAGGCAATCGTCGGTGTCGACGAGGTTGGCGTCGTCGCACTCCTCGTCGCCCCGCACGTCGCCGTCGCCGCAGCCGGGTCGCGAGCAGCCGTTCGTGCACTCGTCCGCATCGATCGTGTTGCCGTCGTCGCAGGCCTCGCCCGCATCCACGACTCCGTCTCCGCACGAGGGGTTCATGCAGTTGGTGCGGCAGGCGCCGCGCTCCGTGTCGCTGTTGGCCCCGCCGTTGTCGCACTCCTCGATGCCCTCGTGGATGAAGCCGTCGCCGCAGGACCCTGCCACGCACGTGGTCAGGCAGTCGTCGAGGTTCGATGCGTTCGCGTCGTCGCACTGCTCGACGGTCTCGTAGACCGAACCGTCGCCGCACCTGGCCACCGTGCACGTGTCCGTGCACGAGTCCGTCGTGTCCAGGTCCCCGTCGTCGCACTCCTCGGCGCCCTCCTGGGTTCCGTTCCCGCACTCGCCCGGCAGCTCCGAATCACCGCCGTCCGGCGAGTCCGTCGAGTCCGCGGAGTCCGGGGCGTCGAGCGCGTCGGGCCACGCATCCCTCTTGTCGAAGGAGATGTCCACCGCGCATCCGGCCGCAAGAGCGGCCAGGGCCACGGCGCACGAGACCTTCACCACCGCACGCATCAGAACGCCACCCATGCGCCCAGTCCCAGCAGGGATCCGGCCTCGCCCGTCTCGATGATCGGGAAGACCTCGAGCGCGACCTTGCCCGGGTCTCCTGGCGTGGCCTCCGGCTTCCCCTCCACCGGCTTGTCCACGATGAAGAATACGAGGCCGGCGACAACGGCTGCAGCTGCAGCTCCCCACAGCACGTTCGTGGCGATCTTCCACCCGCTGGCCTTGTCCTCGAGGTCGTAGGCCGCCGGGCAGGACGAGGCCGTGGTCGTGTCCTCGCAGGACCGTGCGGCAGCCAGCATGTCGTCCCTGTAGCGGAGGGTCAGGCCTCCCGAGACCCCGGCGAGCGCGGCCAGCCCGCCGCCGGCGCCGAGGGCCACCCAGATCCCCGTGAGCGGCTTCCTGGCCTCGGGCTTCTCCGCCGGGCCTGAGTTTCCCGTAGCCACCACGCTCGTCTGCGGCTCCGACGCGCCTCCGCCGGCCTGCGGACCAGGCTGGACGGCCGCCTCGTGCGGCACCAGCGCGAGATCCACGGCCTTGGTCTCCCCGGCGACCACGAGCAGCTGGACGTTCAGGGGCTCGAATCCCTCCTTGCGGGCAGAGATGTCGTGCAGCCCGGCCTCGACCGGCACGGGCTCGGGGATGGGCGTCGTGAATGCCCGGAAGTCGTCGACCGTGACCATGGAGTCCACGGGTGCGCCGTCGAACGAGAGGAAGCCCAGCTCCGCCTCGAGCTCGGCGATGACCTGCTCGACCTCCGTCCTCCTGTCGGCCGGTATGCCGTCCCCGCCCTCCTCGAGGTAGCGAAGGAGCTGCTCGTAGGCATC
>CAZGVR010000190.1:0-5537 GCA_964528945.1 uncultured Myxococcales bacterium | reverse complement strand
ACCTCAGCTGCCATGCGGGCTTGAGCTCGTAGGATTTCAGGAACTCGGCAAGGGCCGGCGCATACTTGCCCTTGTCGAAGAGCTTCACGCCCTTCTTGAAGTGCTCCACGGCCTTTGCCGTGACCTCGTCCGCGGCAGACGGGGCAGGCTCCTCGGCGGCCGCGGGCGACATCGGACAGACGACTCCGGAGATCGTCAGGAAGGCCAGGGTGGCCGCGACCAGGGAACCATGTGCTTCCGCTCGACTCATGAGATCGTTCTCGCGGAACGATGCAACATGCGTACCGTCCCGATCGTGCCTGTTTTAGTATACTTGGGAGGGAATCGCCAGTTGCTGGCGTGAGGTTTCCCTCACACGTGTGAGGCTTCCGACACTCGGCGGACCGAGCCTTGCCGCACGGCCGGGGCTGACCTATTGTGAAGCGCAAGCCGGGATGGGTGAAAGCATGGAAGGATCCAGCTTCGATTCGATGAAGGCGATCGAGCAGGCCATCAGGGCCGAGATCGAGGGGCAGCACTTCTACAGGATGGCAGCCCGCTCGACCGAGGACCCCAAGGGCCGCGAGGTGTTCGAGCGGCTCGCGGACGACGAGGCGCTGCACGAGAAGTTCCTGCGCGCGCTCAGGGATTCGATCGCGTCCGGGGAAGGCCCGGACAGGGCGCCCTCGCTTGGCCAGGCGACGGCCTACGGCGGGAAGAGCCCGATCTTCTCGGATGCCCTGAGGGCCCGGATCAGGTCGGCCCACTTCGAGATGACCGCCCTGTCGATCGGCATCCAGCTCGAGCTCGGGGCGGCGAGCCACTACAAGCGCATGGCCGGGTCCTCGGCCGATCCGGCGCTCCGCCGCACCTTCGAGGAGCTTGCCGGATGGGAGTCGGGGCACTACCAGGCACTACTCCAGCAGCAGGAGGAGCTCAAGGGAGACTACTGGTCCGGCTCGGGCTTCGCTCCCTACTAGGCGATCGCCGGGCGGCCAACAGGCTCCCCAGCCGATGAAGACCGTTCTCGACATAGGAATCGACGTCGGATCCACCACGGTGAAGGCCGTGGCCATGGACCAGGGAGGCGCCGTGGTCTGGAAGGACTACCGCCGCCACGCCGCGCGCCAGGCCGAGTGCGTGCGGGACTTCCTGGCCAGGATCGCCGAGGCGCATCCCGAGGCCGTGCTCCGCACGTACGTGACCGGCTCCGGCGGCCGCGCGATCGCGCCCCACATCGGGGCCTCGTACATCCAGGAAGTGAACGCGGTCACGCTGGCCATCGAGCGCCTGCTTCCCGACACGCGCTCCGTGATCGAGCTGGGAGGGCAGGACGCCAAGGTCATCCTCTGGAAGACGGACCGGGACGGCCGGCGAACGACCCTCACGTACATGAACGACAAGTGCGCGGGCGGCACCGGCGCCACGATCGACCGCATCCTCGCGAAGATCGGCGTCCCCCCGGCGCGAGTGGCGGCGCTCCGCCACGCCGGCACCTCCATCCACCACGTGGCCGCGAAGTGCGGAGTATTCGCCGAGACCGACGTGGTCGGCCTGGCCAAGGGCGGTGTATCGGAGGACGAGATGATCGTCTCGCTCCTCGTGGCCATCGTGAAGCAGAACCTCGAGGTCCTGGTGCGGGGCAACATCCTGGGCGACCGGGTCGTGCTGCTCGGCGGACCGCAGGCCTTCATCCCGGCGCTCGCCGAGATCTGGAGGGCGACGATCCCGGACCTGTGGAAGCTGCAGGGCCACGTCCCGGCCTCGAGGCCCATCGAGGAGCTGGTCTGGGTCCCTCCCGACGCCGAGTACTACCCGGCGAGGGGCGCCGTCGTGTTCGGCAAGGAGTCCGAGGCCATGCAGGGCAGGCCCGGGCGCGAGGCGGGCCGGGGCACGCGTCGCTACGAGGGGCTGGAGAGGCTCGACGCCTACATCGAGAAGGGGCGTCTGGAGCAGCTGATGGCCTACGGCGCGGTGAGGGAGGGCCTCGTCAGGGACGAGCCCGAGCTGACGCGCTTCAGGCTCGAGTACTCGCCTCCACCGTTCGTCCCGCCGGCGCTCAAGCCCGGGGAAGCCATCAGGTGCCACGTCGGAATCGACGGCGGATCGACGAGCTCCAAGCTCGCGGTCGTGGATCTCGAGGGACGGCTCGTCTACAAGGACTACATCCTGTCGCGGGGCAACCCGATCTCCGACGTCAGCGGGATGTTCGCGAGCCTGGGCGAGTGGCTGGAGTGCCAGGGCGCGACACTCGAGGTGCTGGGCATGGCCGTGACCGGATACGCCGCCGACATCGTCGCAGAGGCGTTCAGGGCCGACGTCAGGATCGTGGAGACGATCGCGCACATGAGGGCCGCGGTCCACCACCACGGCGACGTCGACGTGGTCTGCGACATAGGCGGCCAGGACATAAAGATCCTGTTCCTGAGGAACGGGAAGGTCGTCGACTTCCGGCTCAACACGCAGTGCAGCGCAGGGAACGGGTACTTCCTGCAGTCCATGGCCGACCAGTTCGGCATCCCGGTCGGGGAGTACGCGGACAGGGCGTTCCGCGCGCGGCTCTGCCCGTCCTTCAACTGCGGCTGCGCCGTGTTCATGGAGCAGGACAAGGTCAACTTCCAGCAGCTCGGATGGAGCAAGGAAGAGATAATGGCCGGCCTAGCCAGGGTCCTGCCCCTCAACATATGGCACTACGTGGTGCAGGAGCCGAACCTGGCCAGGTTCGGCAGGAGGTTCGTGCTCCAGGGCGGGACGCAGCGGAACCTCGCCGCGGTCAAGGCCCAGGTCGACTACATCAGGTCCAAGATCCCGGACGCCATCGTCCACGTCCACGAGCACGCCGACGTCTGCGGCGCGCTCGGCGCCGCGCTCGAGGCCCAGCGCCAGATGGCGGGGAGGGCGACGGCGTTCCCCGGAATCGCCGCCTCTGCCGCGGTCCGCTTCGAGACGAGGAACGACGCGTCCACGCGCTGCAGGTTCTGCACGAACAGGTGCCCGCGCACCTTCGTGGACATCGGCATCCCCGGCGGAAGCACCGTCCGCTTCATCTCGGGCAACGGCTGCGACAAGGGCAAGGCCGAGACGACCGAGGAGATGAAGTCGCGGGAGAGGAGGCTCCGCGAGATCGGGGAGCGAGTGCCCAACCTGGCCGCCCTCGCCAACGACCTTGTCTTCGCGAGGTGGGACCCGGCCGACGTCGAGGGGAGGCCCGGGCCTACGGACCGCGGGGCCCCGGAGCTCCGGGCCCGGACGATCGTCGGCATCCCGAGGCTCCTCAACCTGTTCGCCTTCGCCCCGTTCTGGAACGCCTACTTCCGCGCGCTCGGGGTCGGGGACGTCGTCTACAGCGATCCCACGTCGCAGCAGCTCTGGGAGACCGGCAACAAGTTCGGCGCGATCGATCCGTGCTTCCCGGCAAAGGTGGGACCGGCCCACGTGTACAACCTGCTGGGGAACGAGCGGGTGACCCACATCTGCTTCCCGATCGTGACCCACCTCGACACGCACCTCCTGGACACGCTCGGCAACAACGCCTGCGTGATCCAGATGGGAACGCCGGAGGTCGTGCACGCAGCCTTCTCGCGCGGCAAGGACCACTTCCGCGAGCGCTCCATGGAGTACTGGAAGCCGCTCGTCCGCATGGACCGCCCGGAGGCGGCCTGCGGCCAGCTCCTCGAGTTCTTCCGCGACAGGCTCCGCGTGGGGGAAGCCGAGAACCGGTGGGCGGTGGGCCATGGCTACGACGCCCTGCGGCGCTACCTGGCCGAGCTCCGCGCCAGGGGACGCGAGGTGATCGACTGGCTCGTGGAGAACGACCGGATTGGCATCGTGGTGCTCGGCCACCCCTATCACCACGACCCGGGCTTGAACCACGGCCTGCTCTCCGAGTTCCAGAGGCTCGGCACGCCCATCCTCTGCATCGAGTCGCTCCCCGTGGACGACGAGTTCCTGGCACCGCTGTTCGGCGTCGATCACGCACGGTCCGTGAAGGACGTGTGGATCAGGAACTTCAACCGGAACACGAACCACAAGATCTGGGCCGCCAAGGTCGTCGCGCGTCACCCCAACCTGGCGGCGATCGACCTGTCCAGCTTCAAGTGCGGCCACGACGCGCCCACCTACTCGTACGTGGACAGCATCATGGACACGTCCGGGGCGCCGCACTTCCTCTTCCACGACATCGACCAGAACAAGCCCCACGCGTCCATGAAGATCCGAATCCAGACGGCCGACTACTTCATGAGGCTCGAGGAGGCGACGCTGGCCGCGCGGGTGAAGGGACACGACGATGCCGCCTGACGCAGCCGGCAGGGGAGCCGGGCCGAGGCCCCCGAAGTTCGTCCGCGATGCGCAGTGGAAGTCCTACCCGAACCCGGTCTGGCCGCGGGCCGAGAAGGACGACGTCACCGTCCTCTTCAGCTACGTCGAGCGGAGGAAGTCCTTCTTCCTGAGGGCCGTGCTCGACAGGCGGGGCTTCAGGTACGTCGACATGGGCGACCACGTGAAGGAGGACGTCACCTGGGGCAAGCAGTACGGCAACCGCATGGAATGCAACCCCATGTACTTCACGTCCGGGGCGATCATACGGGCCCTGACGCGCATCGAGAAGGAGACGGGGCTCCCGAAGGACGAGATCGTCAGGCGCTACGTGTTCCTGGGCGGCGGCGGGCAGTGCGGGCCCTGCAGGTACGGCATGTACCCGCAGGAGTACCTCAAGGTCGTGAACGAGGCAGGGTTCAGGGGGTTCAGGATCCTCATCTACTCGTCCGACATCGGCGATCCCGCGCTGCCGCCCGAGAGCGCTCTCCAGTTCGACATCAGGTTCCGCATCGACCTGTTCCTGGCCACGCTGCTCGCGGACCTCGTCCACGTCGCGGACTGCGCGCTCAGGCCGCGCGTCGCTGATCTGAAGGCGCTCGACGCCCTGCTGCTCTCGGTCGAGGAGGATCTCTACCGCGCCTTCAGGAGCCACGCCTACCTGGTCAAGGTGCCCGCGGCCCTGCGCCGCGCAGGCCGGAAGCTGGCGGCGGTCGAGCGCAGCGGCGGCCGCATCCCCCTGATCTTCGTGACGGGCGAGTTCTTCGCCAACCTGGCCCACAACGACGGCAACTACCACCTGAGGCGGTTCATCTCCGAGGATGGGTGCGAGGTCATCCCCGGGCTGATGGTCCAGCGGATCCTCTACGACAACTGGCGCAGGACCCAGGAGGCGAGGAGGGGCCTCGAGTTCGCGCGGACCGACGCCGAGAAGTCGAAGTGGGAACGCTCCCTGAGGAAGCAGCGCAGCTCGAACAGGATCATCGGCATCTTCTGCAGGCAGTACGGAGCCGCGCTTCGCCCCGAGAGCTTCGGCGGCCGGTTCCACCTGCACGACCTCGACGAGCTCGCCAGCCTGGGCGAGAAGCACTACCACCCGCACATCTTCGGCGGCGAGGGAAACCTCGAGGTGTCCGAGGCCCTCTACTACTCGGGCAAGGTCGACGGCTTCATCTCCTCCAAGCCCGTCGGCTGCATGCCGTCCTCGGGCGTGTCCGACGGGGTGATGGCGAAGATCCAGG
>CAZGVR010000189.1:7258-7611 GCA_964528945.1 uncultured Myxococcales bacterium | reverse complement strand
GGCAGGCACGCGGGCGACGCGGGGGCCGTGCCGGCCACGTCGCTGGGCGTGGACCTGCCCTACCACCACCCTCGCTTCCTGGGCCGCGCCACGGACCGTTTCAGGGAGTTCCTGGGGACGATCGAATGGTCGCGACCCCGCTGCCCGGTGGTCTCCTCCATCGACTCGATCCTGCTCGAGGAGCCCGGCGCGCTCCTGGATCTGACGGCTCGCAACATCTCGACGCCGATCTCCTGGGAAGCGGTCGTCGCCACGCTGATCGGCTCGGGCCTGGACGGCATCGTCGAGTGCGGTGCGGGCGTTTCGCTCACCGTGAGCGCGCGGTCGCTGGACGGCTGCCCTCCCTTCACGAA
>CAZGVR010000189.1:5617-7248 GCA_964528945.1 uncultured Myxococcales bacterium | reverse complement strand
AGGGCATCGTGAGCGCCGGGAGGGCGCTCGTGGCCGGTTCCGGGAAGATGGCCCGGAACATCGGCATGCACCTCCTGCGCTGCGGCTGGGACGTGACCTGGGCGTCGCGGGACCCGGGCCGCCTCGCCGATCTCGAGCGATGGGCAGGCCGTCGCTCGATGAGCCTCGGCGTCGGCCGCTCTCGCGCGGGCTTCGTCCTCGCCGGCGTCCCGGGGATGCCCGAGGTGGACGTGCTCGTGGAATCGATAGAGGAGGAGGCCGGGGCCAAGGCGGCCCTGATCGAAGCCATCGTGGGACGCGCGCCCGGCAGCCCTGCCGTGCTCACGAACTCCTCCTCGATCCTCCCGGGAGACATCCACCCGGCCTGCGCCGGCCTCCACTTCTTCTATCCCGTGGAGATGACCGGCCTCGCCGAGCTCGTGATGCCCGGGCGGGCCGCGAGCCGGGCAGGAGAGGCCGCGAGGCGCATTGCCGAGACCTGCGATCTCGATCTGATCGTCGAGACCGAGGAGCGCGCCTTCGCGGCCAACAGGATCCTCCTGCCTCTCCAGGCCGAGGCTTCCAGGGCCACGATGTCGGGATGCCCTGCAGGAGAGGTCGACTCGTGGACGCGGTCGGATCTCATGGGGACCGGAGTGCTGGCCCTGATGGATTCGGTCGGCCTGGACGTCGTGCTTCCTGCCGCGCGCAACTACGTCTCGCGGATGGGGGACCGCGAGGCCGCTGCTCACGCCCCGCTGGTCGAGTGCCTGGAGATCCTGGTCCGGTCCGGCAAGCTGGGGAGCAAGAACAGGGACGGGTTCCTCGCCGGGAGGCCGCTCCCCTTTACCGGGCCGCGGCAACCGGGCGGGCTGGACCCATCGGCGTTCCGCCACCTGTTCATCAACTCCTGCGCGTCGGCGGTAGAGAAGGGGCTGCTGGACGGCAGCGAGATCGATCTGGTCCTCGCATCGCTCCACGGATCCGTGACCACGCTCCGCGCGGCCGTGGATGCGGCCTGCTGCGAGGATCTCGCCGGCTCCCTCGGGAGCCTGTACCGGTCGACCGGACTGTGCTACTTCCATCCCGCGTCATGCCTCCAGGGAGGCGCCCGATGAGGCTCGTCTACGACAGGCCGGCCGAGGGGATCGGGCGGATCACCCTGACCTCGCCTCCCGTGAACGCGTTCGAGAGCCCGGCGTTCGAGGATCCGGCCGCGCTGCGCGTTTTCCTCGGAAGCGAGGACCTGCTCGGCGTCGTCGTTCGCGGCGCGGGCCGGCATTTCAGCGCGGGGGCGGACATCGAGTCCATGCGATACCTGCTCGGACGGCCCAGGGAGCTCGAGGCTGCCCTGGCGACCGGCAAGGCCCTCCTCGAGGAGATCTCGTTCGCAACGGTCCCTGTGGTCGCATCGATACGGGGCTCGTGCCTCGGAGCCGGGCTCGAGGTCGCGCTCGCATGCCACTTCCGCATCGCCTCCCGGAACTCGATCCTGGGGCTGACGGAGTCCGGCCTGGGGCTCATGCCGGGGCTGGGAGGCACGATCATGGCCAGCCAGGCCGCCGGACGGCGCGCGGCCATCGAGATGATCCTGTCCGGAGGAATGATCGGGGCGGAGGCGGCCCTCGAGGCCGGGATCGTGGATCGCCTGG
>CAZGVR010000189.1:0-5607 GCA_964528945.1 uncultured Myxococcales bacterium | reverse complement strand
CGCGCGCCTCGAAGATGCCACGGTCGATTTCCTGCCGGCCCTGGTGACCGGCAGGCCTCCGTACCTCGTCCGGGCGATCATGGAGTCCATCCACAACTCGATCCGCCTGGCGAGGGCCGAGGCCCTGTCCAGGGAGACCGGCCTCTTCCTCGAGGTCGCTCGCAGGGCCCCCTATCCCGCGGCAGGCAGGGGAGGCGCGGGTGGCTGACCGAACCCCGAGGAGGCGCCTCGTCCGGTCGCGCCTGGCCATGGTGGCGGTGGTCGAGCGCGCGGACCTCGAGGCGGCCGTCGCAGGAGCTCCGCTCGCGGCCGAGGAGGCCATGCTCCTGTCCTCCAGGCATCCGCAGTCGCTCGCCGGGACGCTCGCGGCAAAGGAGGCCGTGGCCGCCCTGCTCGCGGACCTGCTGCCGGGTGAGGCCGTGAGCCCCGGCAGCGTGATCATCTCGCACGACGCAGATGGAGCTCCTCACGTCTCCTCGGTCCCGTGCATGGCCGGGCATTGCCCGAGGCTGCTGGTCTCCATCTCGCACACGGGCACCACGGCCATCGCGCTCGCGGTCGCAGAGGTCGATGCGGAGGCCGGGCATTGAGCGGCGCGGTCGCGACCATGGAGATCTCGGGCCGCGTGGCCCGCCTCGTGCTTGACTGCCCCCAGGGCAACGAGATGGGCCGCGACCTCTTCGACGGGCTGGGCAGGTTCGTGAGGGAGGTGCTGCCGGCTCTCGACGTGGACGGCATGATCGTCATGGGCCGCGGCCGTCACTTCTCCTCGGGCGCCGACGTGGCCGAGCTCAGGAGCCGGGTCTCGGGTTCGGGAGACGCGGGAGCCCGGCGCATGCTCCTCGACAACGTCGGCACCTTCTCGGCGATAGAGGCGTGCAGGTACCCGGTCGTGGCCGCGATCTCGGGCTGCTGCCTGGGGAGCGGGCTCGAGCTGGCTCTCGCCTGCCACTACAGGCTCGCGGCCAGGGGCGCGCTCCTGGCGCTCCCAGAGGTCGAGCACGGCCTCATGCCCGGCTGCGGCGGCACGGTGCGGCTCGCCGCGCTGGTGGGCAGGGCCAGGGCCATGGAGATGATCCTCACCGGGCGGGCGCTCACGGCGGAAGAGGCGCTCGCCGAGGGCCTGGTGGATCACGTCACCGGGAGACACGATCTCCTCGCGACGGCCGAGAGGATCGTGCAGGGCCTCCGATCCCCGGGCGAGGGGCCCGTCTCGCCGTGAGGGTCCTGCTGGTCAATCCACCTCGATCGCCGCACAACGCGATCTTCGAGAGCGCGCCTCCCGATGCCAGGAGGTTCGTCCACAGGAAGCTGATCGGTCCCCCGCTCGGCCTGCTCACGATCGCCGCCGGGCTGCGCGGCCGTCACGACGTCCAGATCCTGGACCTGAAGGGCGAGTACGACCTCGATCCGGCGGCCGCCCCGCCGCGCGACATCGTGCGGTCGTGGATCGAGAGGTCCAGGCCGGACGTCGTGGGGGCCACCTTCATCGCCTCGGAGCATGCCGCAGGCATGGAGATCCTGAGGGAGGCCAAGGCCGTGGACCAGCGGATCGTGACGGTGGCCGGCGGGCTGCATGCCATGCTCTGCCCCGGGGACTTCGAGGACCCGGCCGTGGACGTCCTGTACCGGAGCCAGTCCTGCGCCGGCTTCCTGGATCTCGTGGATGCCCTTGCCGATGGCCGCGCCCTGGGCACACTGGGCGGCATCAGCGTCCGCGAGAACGGCCGCCTGTCGGCGACCGCGGCCGCCCTCCCGCCGATCGACATCGTGCGCCCGGACTTCCCGCCCGCGGACCGCTCCCTCCTCGAGAGGTGGAGGCAGACGTACCGCGTGAGCCCCGAGGCCGGGCTCGCCACCTACGTGTTCACCTCGATCGGGTGCCCCTACAGGTGCTCCTTCTGCTCGATATGGCCTCAGGCCGGCGGCGCCTTCCTGCAGCGGGACATCGGCGCCATCGTCCGGGAGCTCTCGACCATCGCCGGCTACGAGATAGTGCGGTTCGCCGATGCCAACACGCTCGTGGACCTCGGTTTCGCCGAGCGCCTGTTCGACCGCCTGGAGGCGGAGGGGATCAGGAAGTCGTGGATAATGGACGTGAGGGCCGACACCGCCGCCCACGCCCCCCGCCTGATAGAGCGTCTCGCGAGATGCGGCCTCAAGGTCGTGATCACGGGGTTCGAGTCCTTCCGGGAGTCGGAGCTCAGGGCGTACGGGCAGAGCCTCGAGGCCGGCCTCATCGCGGAGGCCGTGAGGGTGTTCCACGAGAACGGAATCCTCGTGCGCGGGAACTACGTCATCCCGCCCGACTACGAGAACAGGGATTTCGACGCCCTGGCGGCCTTCGCGGCCGAGAACAGCGTGGCCCTGTCCGGCTACACGATCCTCACCCCGATGCCCGGCACGGTCCTCCACGAGAGGATGTCCTCCCGGATCGTCGACCACGACCTCGCGAAGTACAACTTCTTCAACTGCGTGCTGCGGACGAGGATGCCTCTCGAGCGCTTCCACGAGCGCGTCGGAGCCCTCTGGTCCATAAGGCAGGGCGACCTCGGGGTCTGACCGATCACCCTCCCCGCCTCATCCTCAGGAAGGTGCGGAACATGGGCTCGTCAACGCCGAGAGCCGACCGCAGCGCGGCCGCCCTCGCCATCATGGCGGCGTCCGGCCTGGATTCCCACGACGGGACGCAGTTCGGTCTCTCGGAGCACGCCATCGACAGGATCTCGATCAGGCCATCGCTCCCGAGGGCCGGGGACACGTAGAAGCGGGGCGGATCGAGGAGGCTCTCGCCGCTTCCGACAAGGCCGTCCCGGACCGCGATCCCGTGGAGCGGCGTGCCAGGATAGATCCTGATGCCCGCGGACACGTGGACCATGTCCTCGGCCGATATCTCGCGGTCGATGAAGTCGAACGACTGGTCCAGCGTCTGCCTGGTCTCGCCCGGCCCGCCGAAGAGGAAGAACCACATGGTCGGCATGCCAGTCGCCCGTATCGCGCCGGCGGCGCGCGCGAGGTCGTCCAGGGTGAAGCCCTTGGCCAGGGACTCGATCACGCTCGCGGACGCGGAGTCGGGAGTGCAGTCGATCTGGGAGAACCCTGCCCTTCTCATGGCCTCGAAAAGCCCTGTCGACGCGCCCGCCGGGTTCATGCCCATGGTCCGTAGCCTGGCTCCCAGGCGCCTCCTCTCTATCTCGGCGCAGATCGCCTCCGCGTGCCCCGGCGGGTCGTCGAAGGTGGAATCCACGAACTCGAAGGTGACGCGGCCGAGCCGATCCGCGGCGCGCTCGATCTCGTCGGCCACGTCGCCTGGCGTCCTGGGGAGTGAACCCACGCCGTCGATCCCGGGGTACGTGCAGTAGATGCAGCCGCGATCGCACCCGCGCTTGGTCAGGATCGGGTATGCACCGCGCTCGCGGTAGGGCCCCCAGTCCACCAGGCCGTCCAGGACCGAGTGCCCTATGGACACCGGGAGCGCGCGGGACGGACCGCCCTCCCGGGTCGATCTCCCGCCCACCCTGACGCCGGGCACGCAGGCCGGATCGCCGCCGGCCTCGATCGCATCCACCAGCGAGAGCAGCGTCGGGCCGCCGTCCCCCACGATCCCGTACTCGGCGCCGCTCAGCCGGAGCAGATCTTCCGGGAAGATGCCGAAGCCGCTGCCACCGAGAACCAGCGGCGCGTGCGTGGTCGCACGCACGGGTCCGACGAAGTCCTCGACCATCTCGCGAACGAACGAGCGCCGGCTCACCATGTCCATGTCGTCGATGTTCCGGATCCCGAGGCCCACGACGTCGGGATCGAAGGCCTCGACCGCCCTCGACAGGACGTCGCCTCCACCCGCGATCCCGTCGTGGACGTGGACACGGTGGGACGCCTCCAGATGTCGCGCCACCAGGCAGGGGCCGTAGGGTGGAACGGGGTAGGGATCCGTCACCGAGTTGGAGCTGACGATGAGCACCTTCATTCGTGCAGGGGCTAGATATATACACGCCCCCCGTAATTGACAACGAGGCATGCCGGTGCTAAATGAAATCGGCGATTGTCCTTGGAGGACGACCACTTGATGACCGAATTCGAAAGGGAAATCCTCGGCAAGCTCATCGCGAGGCTGAAGCTGGAGGACGTGAACGTGGACGACGTCACGGGCGAGACCCTCCTGTTCGGACAGGGGCTTTCCCTGGACTCGATCGACGCCCTGGAGATCGAGCTCATGGTCAAGGAGGATTACGGAATAGTGATCCTCACATCCGAGCGGACACGCTCCACTTTCGGGACCCTCGGAGTCCTGTGCGCGTTCATAAGGGACAACCTCTACCGCGACATCCCCAGGGAGTCGCTGCCGGCACTCGCCATCGACAAGAGCGGCGCCCGCCCGGCGTAGGTCCGGCCCATGTTCGTCTCCACGAAGAGGGAATCCTACGACGGAAGCTTCCGGCTCGTGCTCTACAGGCCCGGCCCGGACGGGAAGCTCGGCGCCAGCCTGGACAAGTCCGACTTCGACGAGGAGATAGACAGCTTCTTCGCGCAGAGGGCGGCCGAGTACGAGCGGCTGACGAGGAGCCTGCTCGAGGGGCGCGTGAGCCCGATAGGCTTCTGGATGGCGTTTCGGGGCCTCTCGGCGGCCGACGTGGCCGCGAGGACGAGGATCGGCCGCCCCCGCGTCGAGAAGCACTCGACGTGGGAGGGCTTCGGGTCCGCGACCGTGGAGATGCTCGGCAGGTACTCGCGGGTGTTCGACGTGGACGTGGCCGACTTCTTCCAGACGGCGAGCCTCGAGGAAGGGATCGAGGTGACGATCGTCCTCCACAGGGATCGGATGCTCGAGGAGGTCAGGATCCGGAAGGTCTCGCCTTGAACTCGATCGAGACCTACGACCACAGGGTGGCCTCCCATTGCGAGACGGGCAGCATGCGGAACCTGCTCGTCCACGGCGGCATGGAGATCACCGAGCCCATGGTGTTCGGCCTGGGATCGGGCCCGGCCTTCTACTACCTCTTCTTCAGCAAGAGCCACACGTCGTTCCCGCTCGTCGGCATCAGGAACAGGCCGGGATCAATCATCAGGAACGTCTCCGGGCTGATCGGCGTGGACATGTTCAGGAAACGCTACAGGACCACCGCCGAGGCCATGCGAGAGGCCGACAGGCTGATCGACGCTGGCACCCCGGTGATCGCGTGCGTGGACATGTACTACATGAAGTACCTGCCCGTGTTCCTGCACGTGCACGCGCCGTTCCACTTCATAATACTCGTGGGCCACGACGACGGCTCCTTCCTCGTCTCCGACCCGTACCACTAGCGGCCGGGGATCCTCAGGCGCTCGGATCTCGCTGTCGCCTGGGACACCCACGCCAAGATGTCGCAGGACAACTTCCTCGCCTACGTGAGGAGCGTGCCGGCCTCGGTGGACTGGAAGCGGGCCATGGTCACGGGCATGCGTCGGACAATCCGCGGCATGCGCCTGCCGCCTGGCGTGCGCCGCGTGCTCCCCTTCATCGGCGTCGAGGGAATGCACATGTACGCCAGGCGGGCGCTGGAATGGCCCAGGAGCTACGGCGGGCACGTGCTTCGCGAAGGGATCCTCTACAACGCGGTTGCGTTCGAG